>CADBPK010000138.1 GCA_902796465.1 uncultured Erysipelotrichaceae bacterium
AAATAATATTTCAGTGTCTTATCCCAGAATTCTGCACCCTGTTCATATGTGATGCCGAGGAATCCGTTGATATTGTTGTGGTCAAAACTGCTGAATCCCTGATAAGCGTTGTATATGGATGCGAATTCAAAGATCGGATAACCGACACAAAGCGTATCCATATCGATCAGAAGGACTTCCCCGTTCTGGATCATTACATTCTTGATATGATAATCTCCATGAAGCATATGCTGATCTTCCGGTACTTCCTCAACCAGACGGACCAGCTTTTCTCCCTTATCTTCCGGCAGATAATCCTTCAGGAATGCGGCCCATTTCACTACAACTTCTTTCATGGAAGGCATGTCACCGGGTCTGACCAATGTCCCATGGATCTTTTTCAGAAGATCCACAGACATCCGCACGATCTCATCGAGTTTGGAACTGTCGGATGAGAGGATCTTGGCAAATGATTTTGCATTCAGCAGTTCAAAAACCGAACCGTAACCTTCGCCTACACGCACAACATCATAAGGAATTGCTGTCGGGATCCCGAGAATAAGCGCTTTTCTTGCCAGTTCTCGTTCACGCTGGATATCCGGAAGTGAATCCGGATCCATATAGACCTTGACGATCGTATCCGGATCGATCCGGTATACTTTTCCGTTGGCTCCCTGTCCGATTACTTCACAGCCTTCGACGCTGATGACACGGTATGCTTTTTTGACATCAAGCATCTCTGTAAATCCTGTCATATCCAGAATTTCATATACTTCCGAAGAAGCGTTGATGATCCTTACATTTTTGATTCCCTTCATGACACGCAGAATGATCCGGAGTCCCGCACTGGAAATATAAGTAAGATCCTGCGCATCGAAAACAATTGCTTTCGTATCCGGATATTGACTGCGTACAGCATTTATTTCTTCTTCCCTCTGCGGTGCATTGCCGGAATCGATATGACCTTCCAGGAAGATTGTCAGTGTTCCATTCTCATAATTGGATTTCATTTCTGTTATCATCCTTTCCTCTCATACGATTCAGATGCTGTAAAGCGCACCTTCGTAGAGATAATCACGCACGCTGTTGACTTTTACGATCTCAGGGAGATACTTTTCCGGAATGAACTCTCCCATTTTCTTCAGAATATCTGCCTGATCCGGGATCATACTGCTGTAAAACGCAATATGCCGGACACCTGTATAGGAATAAAGACCTGTTAAATATCTGGCAGCCAGTTCGACATTGCCTTCCGGTGTTCTGACAAGCGCAAACGGATTCTGCGGGAATGTCGTGATCTTTGTGATCCATTCAAGCTCGGTTCCGCCGACGAATGAGGAACTGCGGACCAGACCGCCGTTGAGGAACAGTCCGATATTGGCAGTATAGGAACCTGTCGGAACGAAATAGAAAATTGTATCTTCGCAGTTTCTTTCCTTACGGGCATATCCGAGTGCGATCATATCCGCATCGCTGAAGAGACTGACGTCTTTGCCCACCTGCTGTTTGACGAAACCGCACACATCCACATCCCTGATATTGGCCTTTTCGTATGTCAGTTTTCCATCGTGAATCGTGCCCGGTGTCACGAGACAGATCTTTTCCAGATCAGGATTCAGCAATGCCACGACCTGGATGGTATCGAGAATGTCCGACAGATAGTATTTTTCCTTGGTGATCTGATTTTCTGCCTTGATTTCTCCCTTGTCATACAGACGATATGCAATCTGGTTCCTTCCTTCCATATCGACGACTGATACGATCAGTACGGATCCCTGATTCTTCTCGATCGTTTTAATATCCGGTTTCTGTTCACTGCGCACCGGATCCTCAGCCTCATTGAACGCTTTTTTCAGCATTGTGATCATGCCTGCCGCGTCATACGAAGAGAAGATCTGAACCGGGACTTCCATCACGATCTTGTCTTTCAGGATCTTCTTTGCATTTTTCAGCTGATAGCCGATCTGCGGCGCGATCAGCACCGCTTCCTTATCCTTGGCACTCTCATAAAGCATGTCATATGGGACTGCACTGAATTCCATCTTTTCCCCGAGGACTTTGGCAGCTTCATTCAGCTTCATCGTGAAATAGGATGTTGTCAGACCGCAGCTGCAGCACAGAAGGATCTGTTTTGTTTCGGTTTTCTTCTGACGGAGAAGACATTCTTCCATTTCGTTG
>CADBPK010000139.1 GCA_902796465.1 uncultured Erysipelotrichaceae bacterium
AGCCGGAAGATTCGGAAATGCAGTATTCGAGTGGAAATTTGGTTTAAATAACCATTGGGGTCAGCATATCGTGGATGCTCTCAGAGCTTTACATGCTGCAAGACCCCGATAACTTCCAGTTTGACGAGGAGGGAATAATGGATGATTTTGGAATCAACGAAATGCTGGAAATGCAAAAAACACTTCAGGATAAATATACAGATATATGGGAAAAGATATCGCCTGAAGCCGGGCAAAATAAACTTCTTTGGATGATCGGAGAAATAGGTGAAGTAATAGATATAATCAAGAAATATGGTGGAACAGCAGCGTATCAGGATAAAGAATTGAGAGCCGAGCTCGTTGAGGAGTTAGCAGACGTTCTTATGTATTACAATGATATTTTGCTTTGCTACGGAATATCAGCAGAAGAATTGAAACAATCATACATCGGCAAATTCGAAAAAAACATGAAGCGCTGGTAAATTAAAGTTGGGAAGAATATCACGAGATCAGGAGTTGCAGAGGCGAAAGATTGCATGAATGAAGTTAATAAAACACTGTATATTCCGCTGTATGGAAAAGCAAAGGTCAGCCAGCTGGGGATTATCCTGAACGATCCGTCAGCAGAGAGAATATGGAAAGAAGAAGCCTTCCCTATTCACGGTAAGTCCAGGTCAAAATGGCTTGCTTACAATATGGCTATGAGAGCCCGTGTGTTCGATGACTGGACAGACAGTATGCTGCAGCAGAACAGCGATGCGTTAGTACTTCATATTGGCTGTGGACTTGACAGCAGACATATGCGGGTAAAAACTCCCTATACTGAATGGATGGACTGCGATCTTCCGGATGTTATAGAGATTCGCAGAAAGTACTTCCAGGAAAATGAAACGTACCATATGATGGCTCTGGATGCGTCCAGACCTGAGCAGATAGAATCACTCCCGGATGGTGATGCAGCCATCGTTGTCCTTGAGGGACTCAGCATGTATCTGACCAACAGCCAGGTACGCGGATTATTGCACGCGCTTGATAAAAAGTACCGGACACTTCATATTCTGATGGATGTTTATACTGAATTTGGTGTCAAGGCATCGAAATTTAAAAACCCTGTCAATGATGTTGGCGTGACTAAGCTGTATGGGATAGATGATGTCGGAAACATCATCGACGGACTTCGGATCAGATTTGTAAAAGAGCACAGCTTTACTCCCGCGGAGCTCGTCAAAGAGCTTGCGCCGGTCGAAAGGCTGTTCTTCAAACTATTGTTTACAGGCAGTCTGTACCGCAAAATATACCGCATGTACGAACTTAAGACATAAACTTCCGGTTTGTCACAGGCTTTTGACCGGAAAGAATGTAATTAGCAAGCATGAGTTCTCTTCTTGCCAGGCATTCAAAACCGGATTTCTGATCCGGTTTTCTTTATACCCCAACAGATTGCGGAAGACCTTCCCTCTGCCAGGTGCAGACCAAAAAAGATCAGGGATTTTCCTGATCTTCATTTTATATTTTCAATTACAATACTCCGTTCAGAGTAAGGCCATGCCGCAATACTTTTCTGTGTTCTTTTTTGCCATGTAAAGAATGACAAACTGACCGATGAAATGCACTGCTGTTGCGGCAATGCCAAAAATGATTCCCCTATCCGATACGGCTGAATCTTCGCTCAGCATCATCAGGTTGTTTGATGTGCATGCGTCATACAGAGTGTGAAGAAGCACAGGAACAGCAAAGGCAAGCACATACTGCATGAATCTGGGCTGTCCGTTGATCTTGTTGTATCTTGCCAGTCCGAGATGCTTTGCCATGATAATTCCGTAGACCATATGTCCTGCAAGTGTCAGCAGTCTGAACCAGGCAACCGTACCTGCATCACCGTAAACAAATTCCTCGGGAATCGTGAAGCCAATGCCAACTGCAGCACCGATAAGAATATATTCATAAACATTTCTGATCTTTTTGCGGAAAATGAAAATCGTGATCAGCATAAATATCAGCTTTGTAAGTTCTTCGGGACAGCCGGCCATCATAAACGCAAAGAGCATTGACTTGATGAACAGGGAAGCATTGCCTGCGCTGATTCCAAGTGTGTTGATCAGAAGCGACACGCCGAGAAATACATAAAAGGAAACAGAGAGTGAAAGAAGACCAAGTCCGATCGGTGTGAGCGCCTGAATCCAGGATACCGGTGAGGGAGTTTCCCTTTTCAGCATGCGGTAATAAAACAGTCCAAGTATTGCAGTTGATAAGATTGCCTGTAGGATAGCCATGAAAGCCCTCTTCTTTCTAAAAAATCCGTACACCATGAAGGTAATCGTGATGTTGATTCGTATCAGTTGTATTTGCACATTGACAAGCATTGATAATAGTACCACTGCTGCAGAAATTTAATACATTTTCTTTCACATTTTTTTGATATTCCAATAGACACGCATGTTTTTGGATCTGCCTCAAATGGGTAAAGGTTTTTGATCATTCATCCGGATCATTAAGATTCACATCCGCGGAAATTACCATTCACAACCGGAAAGATCGTAAAAGCCTCTGAAACTGAAAAAAATGCCAGTCCCGGAATGCAGCTTGTGCCGGTAACATTTGATTTTCTTTTCCGGCTTCCCGATGATCATCCAGTATCTGCTCTCTTTTCTGCTTCATCATTCAACCTCTAGTGAATGGTATTGCATCAATAAAAAGCAAACATTGGATCCCGGCATCCTGAGCGGACATTATTTATTGGTCAGAAATGTATCATAATAACGGATCAAAAACAAAATGCCTTAAGGCGGGTTTTTGATTCACCATAAGGCATTATCACCAGATTAATATGCTGAAACAAGCTGGCGTTTCTTATAATTCCGGGTACATTCTTACCCTGTTCATTACCGGCACGATCAGGCTTTCTTCAGAAGGATCTGTACATCCTGTGCCTCCGGAACAGGAATCTCTTCTGTATTTAATTCGTAGCCTGCAGGTACTGTCTGGACATGAACGGTATACTGTCCCTGCGCCGCGTTGAATGAAGCAGTCCCTTCCGCATCAGTCTTTGCGAACATGCAGGTTGTATCATCGCAGAACTGAACACTGACACCGGCAACCGGAGTGCCGTCCTCATCTTTGACAATGATGCGGTAATCCTTCTTTCCGTCGGGAGAAGAAACTGATCCTGTATCTTTTCCTTTCAAAAGACTGTCAATTGTTTTCTCATAGTCCAGGATATCCGCCGGCACACCGACGATCGGATATGTCATGATCTTTCCTTCCCTGTCGACAAAGAAGGATGTCGGGAATCCCTGTACTGCAAGTTCATCGATTCCTTTATATGGCAGGATATTGATATAGGATAGATTCTTTTCTTTGATCAGTGCTTTACATTCTTCTGTCTTTTCAGCCGCATCGTCACAGATGCCGACGATTGCGGCATTTTTGTTTTCCAGACTGCGGTGTATATCACCGAGTTCTTCCAGTTCCCCTCTGCATGGACCGCACCAGGTTGCCCAGTAATTGATCATTGTCACTTCATGAGCCGCAAAAAGATCTTCACTATTAACAGTGTTTCCGTCGATATCTTTTGTTTCAAAGTGAAGCGTCTTGCAGACAAGATCCGCTCCGGGAATCTGCGGACCGATATATTCTGCATTTTTCAGAGCATCAATCCATACGTTCTGCAGTGTACGGAACTCTTCTGCATAAACCGGATCCTGTGCGTTCATATATTTTTCTTCGGAAACAGGATCGGTTACGGCGTAATATGTAATATCGTTATATCTGCCAAGTTCCGTAAAACAGTCATCGGGTACACTTCCCATACCCATCTTCTCTTTGATTTCTTTCGTCCCCTGTCCGCCATTTATGGCGAGAATGACCAGCAGAACACCCATGGTATCGGCAGCTTTTTCACTGTCTTCTTTGCTCATTTCACCGCCTTTTGCCTTGGCGCCCATCGCCGCTATTTCTTCAGCAGTTGCCGCAAAATAGGAGCACATCATGAAATATGTACCGTTTCCCATGTCTCCGATTTCCATCGGGGAAAGCATCCCTTTTGTATGCTCTAAGGCCTCCGGCCAGGGCATACGGAATCCCATTTTATAAAATGTTTCAGTTCTTGCCATGATTTCCTCGCTTTCCGTATACCATTCATTATAAATAAATCTGTCCCGGATCCGCACTATTTCTTTGTGCATGCATATTCACGATAAAAATTGTTTGCCTGATATCGGTCAGTTAATCTTTTATTCATATTCAAAACATTTCCGTTCAGGATACCCGGATTTCTTTATGGGGATCCTGTTTATGCCGTTCAATATACATATTTTTTCATCTTCCGGATCATGCCATTGTTCCTGATGGAGACTTTTAACTGAATATGCGGTTCAGACATGATCAGGCTTACGGTTCTTATGATTGTACCGGCGGAATGCAGACAAAAAAGTGCGATGCAGATACCGTGATGCCGGTTTCCATATCACACTTTAATAGAATCTTATTCAGCAGGAACGTACTGCTGTTCTGCCTTTGTAATACCTTCCGCATAGATGACAGAGAAATCATTTTTCATGGAAATCGGTGTATACCCTTTTTCTGTGTACTCCGCGGACTTCTTGTCCCAGTCCTGTGTGCCCCATTCTCTTTCATTGTCATCAGCGACGATCATATACGCTTCTGCCTTATATGGATTTCTGGAATCGATCGTATAATTCATCATACTTGTATCACTGCCGCTGTTGCCGAAGGCAAGAACAGGACGCTGACCGATCTCCTGTTCAATATAGATCGTTTTATTGCTGTTGAGGTTCTTCTGAACGAATCCGCCAGTCAGTATAAGTTCGTCTCCGTCTTCATATTTGTAATTCATATTGGAAGACTCGTCTTCATGCCCTGCCTGCTTGACTTCGAAATCTGTACCGATCACGTGCTCCGGCGTAACGTATGCGCTGATCGGGGAGTTTGCTACGATCGCACGGGTCGTTGTACGCTCTGTTCCGCTGATGACATAGATCGTAAAGTCATTTTCGTACAGATATTTCACAAGTTCGACCATAGGCAGATAGAAGTTGTCGATATATCTCATATTGTTGAAACTTGCCGTCTTCTTCTGACCGAACTGTACAGCATAATCATAGAACTCTTCGACTGTCATGCCTGCAAAAGCTTTCGCAAAATTACGTGCAAGTGTTTCATCCGCAACATATCCCGGCTTGATCGCTGC
>CADBPK010000140.1 GCA_902796465.1 uncultured Erysipelotrichaceae bacterium
GGTGTATTATCATATTAGCAGGCAGAGAATAAGAGTGCTAAAGGAGGTGACCGTCACACATGCTGACACCACGAAGAATACAGATCTTCAAAGCGATCGTTGATGAATACATCAAGACCGGTGAACCGGTCGGCTCCAAAACGCTGCAGGCGAAGTACAATCTGCCGTACTCCAGCGCCACGATCCGGAATGACATGCAGATTCTGGAGGAAATGGGTTATCTGGAAAAGACGCATACCTCCAGCGGCAGGATCCCCAGTACAAACGGTTACCGTTTCTACTGTGAGAATATGCTGAATGAATCATCTCTGGATAAAAAGATGGAAGTGGCCATCAGGGAAGCATTCACCATTGCAAATCTCAATATGGAAGATGCTGTGCGCCAGAGCTGTCAGATCCTTTCTGAAATGACGAATATGACAGCCGGAGCGATCGGTCCTGATTCCTCGACCCAGTGCCTGGAACATATCAAACTGTTCCCGATCGACGAAAGGAATGCTGTCTGTGTATTTATCACAAATACCGGTCACACCGAGACAAGGACATTCCATTTTGATGAAGACGTGCCGTTCTCGGATATTGAGACATGCACAGATGTTCTCAACAGCAAGCTTCATGGTACTCCTGTAGCGATGCTGCCGGAAAAGATGGAAGAAATCAAACCGGAACTGAGCACAGTCGTACAGAGACATGACCTGCTGTTCACGGCATTTGTACGGGCATTCGTCAAATTTGCAAGTGAGAATATTTACTTCTCCGGCAAAGACAGGATGCTCTACCAGCCGGAATTTGAAGATATCAACAAGCTGAAGCAGCTGATGTCCATGCTGGATGATTCCAGCGTATGGCACCAGATCGGGACAGACACCTCGAAAATGTCTGTAACGACTACAAAAGGAACTGAACTGACCTGGATCAATGACGTAGCGATCGTCCGCTCCAGATTCCATGTAAATGATCAGGAAAGCGGTCAGTTGCTGGTCGTTGGCCCGAGCAGAATGAATTATGACAGAGTTGTTGCGATGCTGCAGTATGCGGCAAGAATGATAGAAAAGATTTACAACGGGAAAGGCGGTATCTGATGAAGAAGGAAAAAGAAAAAGAGATAAAGGAAGAAAAACCAGTTGAGAGTGAAGAGATGCAGGCAGAAGAAAAAGAAGAACCTGTTGACGAACTCGAAGAACTTAAAAAACAGCTGGCAGAAAAAGACGGTCAGATCGCAATCCTGAAAAATGAATATGCGAAGGCATATGCAGATACTGAAAACACAAGAAAGCGTCTGCGCAATGAATTCGACATGCGGAACAAATACAGAATACAGGATTTCGCGCTGCAGGTACTTCCGGTACTGGATGACTGTGAACGTGCCCTGGCTGTAGAAACAACAGATGAGAATTACAGAAAAGGCGTAGAGATGATCTACGGAAAACTGAAACATGCACTTGAGACTGAAGGCGTAACGGAAATCGAAGCTCTGGATCAGCCGTTTGATGCGAACTGGCATCAGGCACTGATGAGTGAAAAGAAAGAAGATACTGAACCGGGCATCGTCATCCAGGTCCTTCAGAAGGGATATAAGTTAAAAGACAGGCTGCTGAGAGCAGCAATGGTAAAAATAAGCGAATAAGGAGGAAAATATCATGAGCAAGATTATCGGTATTGATTTAGGTACAACAAACAGCTGTGTAGCTGTTATGGAAGGCAATGAGCCGAAAGTTATTACAAACCCGGAAGGAAACCGTACAACACCAAGTGTTGTCGCATTCAAAAACGGCGAACGTATCGTTGGCGATGCTGCAAAGCGTCAGCTGATCACAAACCAGAATACTGTTTATTCCATCAAGAGACTGATGGGTACAGATGAAAAGGTTACTCTGGAAGGCAAACAGTACACACCGCAGGAAGTTTCCGCTATGATCCTTTCCTATATGAAAGACTACGCAGAGAGCTATCTCGGTGAAAAAGTCACACAGGCAGTCATTACTGTTCCGGCATATTTCAACGATGCCCAGAGACAGGCTACAAAGGACGCCGGCAAGATCGCCGGTCTGACTGTTGAGAGAATCATCAA
>CADBPK010000141.1 GCA_902796465.1 uncultured Erysipelotrichaceae bacterium
TGTCGGAGAGGATATTACTTCCGATGAGATCAAAGCTAAATTCGAAGACGGTGTGCTGAGGCTGGATGTCCCGAAGAAGGAAGAAGTAAAGAAGCTTCCTGAAAAGCACACGATCATGATCGAGTAACACAAAGAAGGCTGTCAGAAATGACAGCTTTTAAATTTATCATCTTTTCAAAAAAAGGAATCCGCGTGATATGCGGATTCCTTACATATTATGCGAGGGATTCACCCATGGCGCGGCATTCAGCCAAAGCCGCATCATCCGGTGCTTCCATACAGATGACATATGGTACTGTGTCAGCGCCGGCTGCCTGTGTACGGACCTGCCAGTCATCCATCCATACGCCGTTTCCCCAGCCCCAGGAACCGAACAGACCGACCTTTTTGCCGGCCAGTGCGCTTTCTACAGAGGCGAACATCGGCTCAAACTCTGTTTCTTCAAGTACTTCGGCACCCATTGCAGGGCATCCGAATGCGATGGCATCAAAGTCACCGACCATACCGGCGTTGAATTCAGACGGTCCCATGACGCTGACTTCTGCGCCTTTCGCTTCCATTCCTTCTTTGACTGCCTGGGCCATGGCTTCTGTGTTGCCTGTGCCGCTCCAGAATACGATTGCTGTTTTACTCATTTTTTTACACCTTTCTAATTTGTTTTAACGATCAGCCGGTCGATCGGTTCCCCGTTCTCCAGCCGTTTTGTATACAGTTCTGTGCATTTCCTGTAAAGGGAGAAAGTCTTCTTCGCTTCTTCAGGGTGGGAATATGCTTTCCGCACGCCTGCGCATACGTAATCCTTGCGTCCTTCCATGAAACTGATCACATCGGCTTCCGGATAGCCGAGGAAAAAGCCTATTTCATGCGGCAAGATATCATTTTCCCGGATCCTGCGCGACAGATGACAGACACTTCGGAAAGTATCTTCCGGCGCATAGCCAAGTTTTTCGAGGACCTGTCTGGATGCGCTGCGCAGAATATCCCTGGCGAGAGCGGATTCACGGTAGATATATAGATCAATGCCCTTTCATTCCGCAGCGAAAGGGGAATCAGGCGCAGACCGCTGATGCTGAGCTTGGCGTTGAGCCTGTTGATCTGGTTCACAAGACGTGCATAATCCTTGCAGGCAGTTGTGAACAGACTTGCGGTCTTCAGGCCGGCAAGGGTCGGTGAGCAGTAGCGTATGATCTCTGTATCTGACATCTTTCTCCTCTTTGTGTTAGTTATGACTAACTATATGGTTAGATTATACTAACTCAGTCGTAAGATGTCAATTATCAGTTGAAGTAACCATTCAGGAGACGATATGGTTAACGATAAAGTGCATGAATAGAACGAAATTAATAAAACGTTCTGTTTAGAAATATATCACCGGTTTCGTTCCTTCTTTTCTTTTCGAAAAATGATATGTTGAAGCGGAAAGAAAAGGAGAATGAAATGAAACCGTTAAAAGATGAATACAAAGTCATTATCTGGGGTCTTGGAAGTGTAGGAAGAAGCGCGCTCCAGATCATCAATGCCAAAAAGTCGCTGAAGCTTGTGGCTGCTTATGATATCGATCCGAAAAAGATCGGCCGGGATGCCGGGGAAGTATGCGGATTTGAGAATGCCGGTGTGATCGTCACAAACGACAGGGAAGCTGTATTGAATACAGAAGCGGATATCTGCCTGTACTATGCGGCGTCTGTCTGGGATGAGGGAAAGCTGCCGGATCTTGAAACATGCCAGGCGAATGTGGATGATATCGTAGCTTTGCTGAAACACGGCAAGAATGTCACAACAACGGTCAACGTATACTTTGCGGAAAAGAACCAGCCGCGTTATTTCAAAGAAATCGATGAAGCAGCCAAAGCCAACGGCGTTACATATACCCAGCAGGGGATCTTCCCGGGTTTCTTTACACCGTATCTGCCGACGGTCTTCGGTCTTCTGACCAGAAAGATCAACAAGCTGATCGTTTATGGCGGACAGGATGATTCCGCCAACACAGCGCCATGGGTCAACTTCCTGTGCTACGGAAAGACTGTCGAGGATATTCCCGCGCCGCAGTTTGCATTCCTGAAGAGCCTGTTCTTCACATACTACGGTCCGACCGTGATCGAAGTGACGGAAAGACTTGGTCTCGAATACGACGAATACAGATGTGATGTCACGCAGATCATGGCGGATAAGGAGATCACGACACCAAACGCGCATATCCTGCCGGGTACGATCGGCACACATTACTTTGTGATGGCTACTTACAACAAAGGCGAAGAAGTCGTAGGTTTCCATTTCAACCATAAGGGTTCCAACGAGATCCTGGATGACTACAAAGTTGACAAAGCCATCGAGATCTTCGGTGAACCGCATGTCAGAGTGGATATTGATGGGATCATTGATCACTTTGACCCGTTCCTGACTTCCGCATCACCGAATGTAAACATGATCCCGGCGATCGTTGAAGCAGAACCCGGATACAAGGACGCACTTGATATCCCGCTGATCAGACTGCCGAAATAAGAAGAAAACATACAGGCGCAGAGACTGAATCTTTGCGCTTTTTTCATGTTTTCTGCAGAAGACGTTCAGATGGTGTTCACATAAGAGAATTACTATAACATCGTACCTACAGAAGGAGAACCGAAATGAAAAGAAGTAAAAGATTCGTACTTACAGTGATGAGCTGTGTGCTTGCGGCATCCCTGGCATCCTGTTCTGCGGAAGGGACGGAAGCGGAAACAGAGGAAACAGCTGCTGAAACGGAGAATACGGAAAAAACATATTTAAGCGCAGAAGATATTTCTGTGACAGAAACACTTGAAAATACAAATGACGGCGAACATGTGATCGAGGCAGACGGTACGGAAGCTTTCTATAACAATATTGCTGTAAACAAAACCGGTGAAGCAGATGGCGATGAAGCGGATTTCTACGGGGAAAACGCAGCCATTTTTGCGACAAACGGGGCCGTGCTGGATCTGAATGAAATCGTTGTGACCACAAACGGCACCCATGCGAACGGCGTATTCAGCTACGGTGAAGGAACAACAGTGAATATAGCGGATTCGGTCATTGAAACGACAGGAAACTGTTCCGGCGGACTGATGACAACCGGCGGCGGCACGATGAACGCACGGAATCTGACGATCCATACGACCGGCAGATCTTCCGCGGCTATCAGCTCTGACAGAGGCGGCGGTACCGTTGTTGTGGAAGGCGGCAGTTATACGACTGACGGTACCGGTTCCCCGGTTATTTATTCCACAGCGGATATTACCGTATCTGACGCATATATGGAATCAACAGCTTCCCAGGGCGTTGTCGTGGAAGGCAAGAATTCAGTTACATTGAACAATGTTGAACTGACCGCTGACAACAATACGAAAAACAGCGATAAATCAGACTATTATCAGGCAGTCATGATCTATCAGTCCATGTCCGGTGACGCGGCGGAAGGCGAAGCGTCCTTCACGATGAACGGCGGAACGCTGGTCAA
>CADBPK010000142.1 GCA_902796465.1 uncultured Erysipelotrichaceae bacterium
ACCGTATATACCGTCCTGCCCGCGGATCAGTTCAATCCTTTCAAGCTCTTTCAGAATACCGGATACAGTCATATGCTTCAGAACGGAATCCGTATTCTCCCTGTTCTCGAGAATACGCCTGTAAATCCTGGATCTGACGACCAGGGCAACGAATTCCACGAACGACTTCCCTGCCGAGGATTCATTACGGTATTCATTCGAGAAAGGATCCAGATAATTCCTGTCCCCATGGAACAGTTTTTCTGTTTCATCCCTGATGGTATAGAGACTGAATGCATCCCTGGCAGCCATATTCTCAGATGTGATGATCATGAAATATCCGCACAGTCCGAGTTCCTTGTTTACCGCATCCTTTTTCATGGAAAATCCCTGAAGGATCCCGTGTTCATCGATCGTCAGGTCAAAGTATTTCGTATCCCATAATCCGGGGCTGTATGCATGTCCGCATTTGCTTTTCAGATAGGTGGAGATCCGCCGGATCCGGATCTTGACTTCTTCCTCATCCCTGTGGCGTACACGCGGACTGTAGAAAACATGGTAACTGAGTTCCCGTTCCGGGTCCTCATACATATGATCCCTGACTGTAATCCCATGCAGATCATAGGAACTCACAATATTCCTGCGGTTTCTTTCAAATGTCCCTTTCTGTTTCAGGATGATTTCCTCCGCCCGCGGATGGGAACTTCCGGAACGAATCAGGATCTGATATCCGTTTTCAACGGCATCGAGGATATTGTCCTTCCCGAAGCCTCTATCAAATACACAGGTTATATTCCGGTAACCGTATTCTTCCGCAGTGCGGACAGCTGTTTCCACACGTGTATGTTCTCCGGTTCCGCCGGGAAACATGATCGGGAAGAGCGGGTCGGAATTGGATGCGTCATACGCAATGGCATAAGATACAGCTTCCCTGCGTTCCTCACCGGGAGAGCCCGGTTCGTTATCGCCGGATTCCTGATCCCGCATGGAAGTGCCGAAGAATATGCATACAGGCACTGTATGGTCCCTGGATTTATTCCATAATTTAAGCGATTCTTCCGCTCCCTTTTCCCGCAAGCTTTTCAGGAATACCGCGATCTCCTGATCGCTGTACACATGCATCTCCCTGCCTGCTGAGGGATGCTGGTAGGCATAATCCGAGTAATGCTGGCCTGCGCTGTTTTCACAGATCAGTGTGTAAGCCACAAGATCCATAAGTAAAGCCAGGTCTGCCGCGCCAACCTGTTGTCTGAGCAGTTCGCTGATACCGGATTCATGCATGATATGCTCGAACAGGATACAGGATCCGATGCGCAGACAGCTGCTGCGGTCCGCAGACAGCGATTCATCAAGAAGGTCTGTGCCGGAGAAATATTTCAGATAATTTTCGTTCGGCTGCATCATGTCCGGATCGTTTTTGGAAAGCTTTCCGATCATGACGCGTTTAGGAATATTGAATTTTCTTTCCGGTGAATAATCTCTCGCATATTCATAGCTGACGTATACCGTAGAGCCCTTTTTCCGCAGGGTGATCTTGCCCGGTACGTCAGGTATTTTCACCAGCCGATTCAGATACATCAAAGCCTCTTTCTAATCGAAATTATTCCATGTGTATTGAGTGTAACTTACTTCATTTACATGATAGCATATTCCACCCTTTCAAACAATGATAAACGGCTATTATTACCCAATATTTCATCGTTTTTACACTTCTGTTTTTTTGAGTGACACTCTTACGTTTTTCATTGTCTTTTCTTTTTTGACAGTGTCATACGGATAAGATGGAAAAAGCATAAGAAAAGACATCTTTCCGGCTGGAAAAATGTCCCTTTTGATGTCTGCGTGATCAGCCGATCCCCTTGGTAAACGGCGGTACTTTGGTGCCGCTCACACCGGCCAGCGCTTTGACGATCAGTTCATGGTCCTTGCCTTCATGCAGGCCGCTGACCTGTACTACTGCCGCGATCTTTCCCTTGACATACAGCGGGAAAGCGCCGCCGCTGATCAGATGGATACCGTCATTGATCCATTTGGAATAGGAACGGTCCATCATGTATTTTGCATAGACCCAGGCGCTGCTGTGACCGCTGTCCAGCACACTCTGTTTCTTTCCGTCCATATACTTCAGATTGGATGCCTTCTTACCGTCCATGACATACTGGAACACAGTCAGGTCATCACTGCAGCGGTCGATACGTACCGCGATGGGGCCATCGTATTTCTGTACCTCCTTGATAATGGCTTTTCCGAAGATCAACGCGTCTTCGTTTGTGAACGTGTCCATGGACAGGAGTTTCTCCTGGGTTTCCAGCACTTCCAGATCAGAAGTATTGTATTTCGTGAACTGTTCGCGTATCCTGTCGAGAATATGCGCTTCCCTCTCCATTGCGGCATACGGATGGATATCGCTCTCCGCTTTTCCTGCCCGGAGCAGTTCATCGAAATGATGGATCTCCGAATAGAAATCATCATTCTCATACGGTACGGTGACTTCTTCATCTGTTCCGTTTTTATGGATGATAAACGTCTGCGGCCTGTGCAGGTCAATGATCGTGACCGATCCTTCTGTACCGGTCAGTTCCGCATTGCGTGGCGCAGTCCTGTCAAAAGCCACTTCCATTTCCGCTGTTCCGTTGTCAAACCGCATCCGGCTGTCCACATACCAGTCGACACCGCCGAAATAGTTCGAATATGTCTGAATGAATCGCGGCTCCCCTTCCAGCAGGTCATCGATCAGGCTGGCGCAATAGATGCCGCTGTCGAGCAGCGCGCCGCCGTCCTTCCCGCTTGTATGATAGCTCTTTCCGACAGCTTCCTTCGGGATCGTAAAGCAGATCTTCGTATATACGTTTTCAAGTTCTCCGATCACGCCTTCCGCAAGTCTTTTCTTCAGTTCCGCGTAAGCCGGCAGAAAGCGCGGCTTCATGGCTTCCATGAACAGCGTATTATGCTCCTTCGCACAGGCGGAGATCTGTTTCATTTCCGCTTCGTTTAAAGCTGCCGGTTTTTCACTCAATACAGCTATGCCTTTCTCCAGTGCTTTCAGTGCCCATTCTTTATGAAGTCCATGAGGCAGAGCAATGTAAACAGCATCTACATCCGGATCCGCCAGCATGTTTTCGTGTCCGACATATGTCTTCTCACACGGAAACTCCTTTTGGAAAGCGTCCAGTTTTTCCTGCGACCTGCCGCTGATGGCATATAAAACAGCGTCTTCCTCATACTGCAGGCTTTTCGCAAAGCGATGGGCTATATTTCCGGCCCCGAGAATTCCCCAGCGTATCATATTTTTCCTTTTCCTTCCTGTTATGAAAAATCATTCCCGCAGAGGAAATGATTTCTGTGCAAAAAAAGCTGTTACTGTGCTTCCGGACTGACGGTCCTGACCGAAACAAAACCTTCGCCCTCATCCGGCATTTCAAATTTGCCTTTTTCGTATTCATAGAATATGATCAGCTGCTGCTCATTTCCCAGCATATGGCGGACCATTTCATCTGTCGGCGAAAGAACGATGCATTCAACCGGCGTGTCGGTGACTTCCCGTACAGCCGCAAGGAAGAACTGCCGGTCTTCTTTTTTCAGCATCTGGTGTTCCAGAACGATCGTCTCATTCTTTTCCGCGCTGCGGATCCTGTTTTTCAGGTCCTCGGCGCAGTAATGCTGGGCATTAAAAGCGATCTGTTCGATTTCATCATTCGTTTCAGCCTGATAGACATGCTGGGAAAATGTGCTGATCTTAACATGTGTGGCTCCCGGTAAATGATCCCGGATATAAATGCTTTTGCCGGAGAATGCCGGTCCGATGACAAATACGATTCTCATTTTTTCCTCCGATTCAATCAAGCTCTTCTCAATAATCTGTGTTTCCATGATCGTTACAACGCGTTCTTTTCTTTCAGGATCAAGCAGGGTGATATCATAGTACGGCGCTTCGTGCTTCGTGAGAGTACCCCATGGCATGACGTCTTTGATCTTCCCCATCAGCGGTTCTCCCTTATACTCAAAGAGCACGAAATCCCCTCTCATGTATTTCGGTACGCCAAGCATGGTTTCGCTGTCATGGATCGCACTCCCGATCTTCATGATCCGTGAGAATACAATGCTGACTTTGGGGTTTACATCGATGTTGTAATGATAATGCCCGCAGTACCAGTGTTTGAACCTGATCCTGTGATAGACTTCTTCAAGACAGTCCGTAGCAGGATCGGGTTTGTAAGTTCCCTTTTTGACGATCTCCTGCAGGGAAGTCGGCAGACAATGCGTGATGACATAGTCCACCTTGTAATTGTATTTTTTCAGATTTTCAAATCCGTATTCCTTTTCCTCTTCGGAAGGCACTTCTTCCGGCCACCAGTATTTTCCGATGACCCGGTCCGTATCCCCGACCGCCGGTCCTCTGTCATGCGAAGCTGCGCCGCCCATGACATAGATAATATTGCCTTCAATATCAAACACCTCTCCGCGCATCAGGTGGAGGATCTTCGGACGGATTTCATGTACCTTCCCGCCGTTCCACTCCCTGACCGGAAACGCATTCAGACGGGGAAAACATTCATGGTTTCCGTCGGCGAACAGCGTCGTCCATGGACGCTTGCCCAGCCATTTCAGCCATTTGCGTTCTTTTCCGTCTTCTCTTTTATAATTCCAGATAAGACCGAAGTCGCCGCAGATGATCAGGTAATCTTTCTCCGTCATCTGTTTCGTGACCTGGTTATCCAGAAGTTTGCGGATATCGATAGATCCGTGGGTATCTCCAGTAACGTAGATCATACAGATTCTCTGCCATTCTGATTATTTGTTTTTTTCAGCCCATTCACGGTGACTGACAAGCCGGGAAACACGCGGGATATACTCTTCACCCGGGAAGCAGATCAAGCCGCCCTTCCCGTCTGCGAGTTTGATGATATCTTCCGCGTCTGCGAGATACTGTGCCGCTGTCGGTTTGATAACGACCTTGAACGGAATAATATACAGCGGTATGTGGTATTCCCGTTTATCCGCCTTTACCTGCGGTTCGATATGCGGCAGGATCATCGCAATGTCCACCTCATCCTGACGGTCATAAAGCTGATAAAACGGAATAAAAATAAAGGAAACCTGGTCCTGCAGTTTTTCCTTGACTACGGACTGCGTCAGATGCCGTGAAAGAAAGCCTGAAGAGAAGCCTTCGCCGCAGCTGATTGCAATTTTCAACATGATTCAGCCCCCTTTCCAGTTTGCCGAGGATACTAGTTTTTTTATTATTATAGCAAATTTGCCATGTATATGCAGTGGGTTATGTTTCCTGTCCGGCAAAATGAGAACCGTGGTTCCCCTTTCTTCACTCTCTTTATTTCGCGAAAATCTTAAACTTTTCTTTAGGGTTTATTATATGTTCATTGTTATTCATGCGTTCCCAGCAAATCAGTTTCTGCTACAATGGAATGCAGACAGAGGATTGTATCAAATGATGAACGGACAGTTTATGGAAGGACTTCATACATTCGGACCGATCGCATGCATTCTGTGGGCTCTGACAATTGCGGCAGTGCTGCACAGACCCCAGAGATATCTGAACTGCGTTCTTTTGCTTGGGTCCCTCCTTGTGACCTGGGTCATGCTTATCAGCATGCTGGACAATAATCAGGAGATATTCCTGATGGCCTCGATCCTGATCCTTGTCCTTTTCCTCTTCCTGGTGCCGGTGCTGCTGATCATCAACGGCATACAGATGATCCGGAAAGAGTCATTCAGTCTTGCCCATATACTCTCCCTTGCACTGGGTGTCTTTGTGGGAATCGGCGAGATCGCAACGGTTGCCTATGTATTGGATATCTCCTCATACATGCAGCTGCAGAAGGCAAGCTACTGGATCCTGTTTGTATCATTTACAGTCTTCTATTTCAGTTTTCTGATACTCAGCTTTGTGATGTATACCGTATTTATCCAGATCATGCCGCATCGGATGAACTTCGATTATGTGATCATACACGGATGCGGGCTGCTGGACGGTGAACGGATGACAAAGCTGTTGTCCAACCGTGTTGATAAAGCGATCAGGATCTATAACAAATGCAAAGTCAAACCGATGATCATACCGAGCGGCGGCAAGGGTCCTGACGAAAAGATCAGCGAAGCGCAGGCGATGAAGAACTATTTACTGGAACACGGCATTCCGGAAGAACATATCATCATGGAAGACGGTTCCGCTACGACAAAAGAAAACCTGATCAATTCCAAAGCCATCATCGAATCCCGTGAAGGCGGTAAGAAAACAGCCCTTGTCTCCAGCAACTATCATATCTACCGCTGTCTGAGACTGGCCAGGGAAACCGGTCTGAAATGCACCGGGATCGGCGCCGATGTCGCATTCTACTACTGGCCTTCCGCTTTGATCCGGGAATTCATTGCCGTATTCCTGACACCGAAGTTTCTCTTCTGGTCCCTGCTCGGGTATCTCATATTCATTACCCCGGTCATGACTTACTTATTCTGAAAAAGACACCGTCAGGTGTCTTTCGTTTTTATGCTTTGTTTTCTTTTTTCAGAAGGCAGTCGAGATCCTTCAGATCACAGTATTTGATCAGCATTTCATTCATGACTTCGAAGTTGACGATGAAGACATTCGCTGCCATCAGAAGGCCGAGGGAGTCAGCCGGCAGTCCCAATTCAGTAAACAAAAGTGTATATGTAGCGATGATCCCGCCCGGTATTTTCGGGGAAGCGATCGTCAGTTCGAGGATCAGCAGTACGATCAGGATCAGCTGCGGCGCGGGAATGCTCATACCGGCGCTGTATGCCGTATAGAACACACCGGAGAAAAGAGGAATGACCACGGATACGGAGAACATGGCATGGGCAAGCGGGATCCAGAAACTGTAGACCATTTTGTCCACTTTGAGCTCTTCTTCGCAGATCGTATACTCTTTCGGAATGACAGCGGATGTGGAAGCTGACGCGAATGTGGAGAACAGCAGCGGGGAGATCTGATGCAGGAACTCCCTGATGTTCACTTTCCGCAATACCGCCAGCCTTGCCAGAAGCACTGCGCTGACCAGGATATTGGCGATCAGATTGACCGCGATGATCTTCCATACACTGAGAACAGTGGAAAGATTATTTGTTGCGAATGTTTTGAACAGACTGAGGAATACTGTAAACGGGATAATACCCGCAACGATCCGCATCATCTGCATGGCGATGGTATTCAGGTCAGGGATCAGTTCCCGTACCTTTCCTGCCCTTTCACCGAGTGAGAGGATCGCGATACCGGCAATGAAGGCAATGAATACGACCTGGACCGCATTCGCTTCCGTAAACGGCGTAATGAAATTGACCGGTATGATCTCCAGGAAGATCCTGACCAGTGTACTGATCTCAAATCCCCCGGTTCCGAAAGACAGTGTTCCCGGGAACAACAGCATGCACAGCGGGAATGTCACGGCGAGTATAAGCAATATCACTGCCGCGAACCTCTTCAGCACCCGGACACCGATCGTGCTCAGCGAAGAAGTTTCATCGAGGGCACAGATCCCTGCCAGTATGGAGATAAAGATCAGCGGGATCGTCAGTCCCGCAACCAGTTTCGGCAGTCTTGCGGCAAGCGGTTCTATGATATTGACCAGCAGGAAATCCAGGATATCTTTTGGAAGGAACCGGGACAAAAATCCGCACACCAGCGCCAGCAGGACAGCGATCGTCAGTTTCCCGCCCGGTATCCTGGTCTTTTCTTTTTTCTGCAGTAAAAAAAGACTTCATTCACACCGCGGCGGTAATGGTATGCCGGTTTGTTTTCTTCCTGTACAAGCAGGTTGTTCAGGATCGAAAACTCGCTGCCCGCATCCTCGGTAATCGGATCATATTCCTCACCTTCCGCGCGGATGGTGATCCGGCCGGTACCGAGCAGTTTCCGGATCGTCAGGGAATACTCAGCCTCAGATGAAAAGCGGTCCCTGAAATTCAGCAGGATCTCTTCTGCCATCAGCCTGGTCTTCAGATGATCGGGAAACGCTTTTTCAATCTTCGAAATACTGTCCGTAATATTCTGATTGGTTAGTTTCATACATTACTGCCTTTTACAGATTCATTATACTATCGAATCCTTCTCTTCCGGCTGATACACATATAAAAGCCGGTCATTTTCATCTGACCCGATGATCTGACCGGCAGGTATTTCTGCATATGTTCTACTAAAGCACACGGACAGGAAATGTGAAATACGTATCCGGGCATGGCTCATCTTTCAGTGTGAAATGCCACCATTCCTCATCCAGTCCCCTGAATCCATGCCGGAGCATGACATCCTTCAGCAGCATCCTGTTCTCATACTGTTCTTCTGTGACGCCTTTGTAATCCGGATGGCTCAGTTCCCCAAAATAATCGAATGTGCCGCCCATATCCAGATCCTGCTGTGTACGCATGTCAAACAAGGTCAGGTCTACGGTGCTTCCCCTGCTGTGTCCGGAATGTTCCGCTACATATCCCATAGGGATAATATCTTTTTTGTCGATTTCCGGATAAAAGTACTCCTTCATGCGGATATCTGACGGATCTGCTGCCCAGCGCATGAAATGATCCACGGCTTTCTGGGGACGGTAGGCATCGAAGATCTTCAGACGGTATCCCTTTTCTTTCATTTCGCCGCTGACTTCCTTCAGTCTTACTGCGGCTTCTTTCCGCAGCACGGCGACAGGCGCTTCATAGCCGTCGATTCGTTCACCGATAAAATTGAACGAAGAGTAATACCGGATATCCAGCAGGACATCCGGGATATATGCACTGATCAGGACAAAGTCTGATGCGTCATCCGAGAATCTGATTTTCTGTTCCGTCATATATTCCTCCCCTCAGTATCTGTAGATATACACGGTCATAGCCCAGTAGAGTATGAGCATGCAAATCAGGATCGCAGCCTGCTTTCCCCTGTGCTCCGTCAGCAAGCCGACAAACTCGCGCACGGAGGCATTTGGCCAGAAGTACCATTTCGTCTTTGCCCCGATGCCGGTTGCGCGCATCTTGACCCTGCGTGCCCAGATACCGCTGCGGAATACATGGTAATTCGTGGTGGAGAAGATTACCTTCCCGCTGCCGTGCTCTTCGATCTTTTCCTTGGAAAACTTCATGTTCTCCAGGGTGGTCCGGGACTTGTCTTCCATGATGATTTCTTCTTCCGGTATCCCCTGTTCCACAAGATAGTTTTTCATGGATTCACTTTCGGAGATCACTTCATCCGGTCCTTTTCCGCCGGATGTCACAAAGACGATATCTTTGCCGGCTGCTTCCTTCTGCTTATTCCGGAAAGCAACCGCCCTGTCGATCCTGCCCCGCAGGAGCGGGGACGGTGTCCCGTCCGGCCGCAGTCCGCATCCCAGAACGATAACATAATCCTTGTTGTATGCCGGTTCATGTCTGACCACGATGATATTGGCGATGATCGTACCGATGAGCATACATTCAAAATACAGATATACTGCCGCAAAAGTATTCACCAGGAGGTCGTGCATGCGCACCTCTTCCAGGGATCCTGAGGCATAATAATCAGCCCGGTAGAGAAATATGTCCCCTGCCACGAGCAGAAATGCCAGGATGATGCCGAGAACATTGACAAAGCGGAATCCTTCATGCCGGATCAGGGAGATATTGGAAATACAGAGGGCGATCGAGAAAACAGCGATGAAAGGAAATGTGATGATCATATAGCTTTTGGCAGAGCTCAGAAGCGTATATACAATCTGCTCGCCGGTATATTCCTCCGGGAACTGCAGGATCTGTTTCGCCAGGATGAAGAATGTGATCAGCACAAAGAGCAGGAATATGGCAAAGCCGACATAGATGATCGTGTTGTATGAATACGGGTTGTACTGCAGCTGTTTGATAAAGGCGGAAAGCAGAAGAGCGATCGTGATGATCAGGTATACGCTCATGATGATGCACAGCAGACTCGCAGACGTTCCCTTTAAAAGAATGATGATTCCCATCAGTACTGCCGTAATCAGTGACAGTACCGCGATATTCCATACTTTTGGTTTCTTGTCCCTCGAATCAAACCGGATCTGTTTCATGTCTACGCCTCCGTGTCCATGATAAGCATACCACAATCATCTTCTCCGTTTTCCTGCGGTATAATGGAAACGGAATAAAAAGGAGTTTCTCTTATGCATAAAGTACTGCAGGAAATCAATACACGCATCCAGGAAACAGTCAGCGCATATCTGAAGGATGTACCCCTTTCAGAACTGGAAGACAGCGGTACTGTCTGGTACATGAACGGCAAGAACGGGACGGAATTTGACTGGCATGTGAACGGCAGGCTTTCGGACTTCTTTGTCTTCTACAATGATAAAGACAAGCTCGGTGCCGTAAAAGCGGATGTATATCAGGACGGTACTGTGTTCATGTATGTTTATACGGAACACGGCAGAAAGCTGGAGAAGGAACTGCAGGAAAAGCTGGATGTATCAGAGGATGAGCTTCTGGAACTGGCAGTGATCCTGAAAAACAACACCGATGAAAAGCGGATATGGGATTCCGCCGTCGGATCACTGATGACCGATATCAAGCCGGATGATGCGCAGATCAGACAGTTCCTGGATAACCGTTCCTTCTATGAACCGATGCTGGAGAGAAAAGCACTGCTGATGAAGAATGCCTATGTATCCAGGGCGATCCTGGATGAAGGATGGAAACCCGGTTATATCGTCAGGGATGAGCCTCTGCATGACAATGACAGTGGCTGGTCATTCATGGCCGGCAATGAAGATGACGAATATATCAATACTGCAAAGAATATCGTCCTCCTGCGTCTCGGACAGGTATGCCAGCTGGATCCGTCCGTATGGAAATACATAGACAGCCCGGTCGGCACAAGGATGATACGGATCTCTTCGGAAGAGTTCGAAGAAGATCACAATGACAAGCCGATTTATATGGAGAAACGAAACTAAAACCGGAACAGATTCCGGTTTTATTCGTATCAGTTGTTTTCCGGTAATTCCAGATCATTTACATAGCACAGAATGCCTTTCGGCAGTTTATACAGGACAGTACCCACTGCTGTATCACCGATCTTGTCATACAGACGGCCGGCACTCCAGCTTTCACCCATAACAGTATACGGGGAATTCGCTACATAACCGATATGTCCGAGTCCTTCCAGCTCCACTTTGATCGCTTCTTTATCAACTTCATTGTCCGGTTCCTTTACCAGTTTTACTGTCATTTCCGGTTCGAAGAACTCATCCCCGAAATAGTGACCTGTGCCTGTGATCGTAAAATAGATTCTCTTCATATCCGGTGCTTCCTTCCTTTGACACCTATATGGTAGAACAGGTCACTATGCATTTTTTACGCCAGCAAATATCTTTTTTCCAGATCCTGTATTTGGTCAGTTCAGTTGACAATGAGAACCATGAAGGCTACTATTTAGACACCCCTTTGCACTGCATATATCTACAGTACAAACTGATCAGGCAGTACCGATAAGGTATGTAGCCGGGCTGTGAATACAGCAGCAGAATGAGCATACGGCACATCTGCGGGACAGTAGTATGTTCCGGGGTGTGCTTTTTATCTACCGGAACAGATATGGATATGATTGCTGTCCGGGAGAGAGGTGTTTATATGGATGAGAAAAAGATTGTAAAACAGATATCGCGTGTCGGTATACTCGGCAATATCGTGCTGGCAGGATTCAAGCTCGCAGCAGGTCTGCTTGGAAAATCCGGAGCTATGGTATCAGACGCAGTTCATTCCCTTTCAGATGTCTTCGCTACTTTCGTGGCCTATATCGGCGTACGTCTGGCAGGACAGGAAGAAGACGCGGAACATCCTTATGGTCATGAACGTCTGGAATGTGTAGCCGCTCTGATCCTCGGGCTGATCCTGGCCGGTACGGGATTGGGGATCGGCTGGAGCGGATTAACAAAGCTGTTCGACAAAAACCAGACGCTTGCAGTGCCTACCCTGCTGCCTCTGATCGCCGCAGTGGTATCGATCATCGTCAAGGAAGGCATGTTCTGGTATACCATGCATTACGCGAAAAAGCTTAACTCTGACGCATTCAAGGCAGACGCGTGGCATCACCGCTCAGACGCCATTTCTTCCATCGGCGCTTTCATCGGTATCGGCATGGCCAAGCTGGGCTATCCGATCATGGATCCCATTGCCAGTGTCATCATCTGTCTGTTCATCCTGAAGGTCGCCTATGAAATCTCCATGGATGCCATTGATAAGATGCTGGATACATCGTGTGACAGTGAATTTGAAGAAGAACTTAAAAACTTTATCGAGAAGCAGAACGGTGTAAACCGGATCGACCTCCTGCATACACGTTTATTTGGAAACAAGATCTATGTGGATCTGGAGATCGCAGTCGATCCGTATATCTCCCTGATCGATGCGCACGAGATTGCAGAGAGCGTACACAGCAGTGTTGAGAAACAGTATCCCAATATCAAGCACATCATGATCCATGTCAATCCGGATGAAGAGATAATGAAGGAATCAACAATCATACATGAATGATGAAAGACGGTTAGAAAACCGCCTTTTCTTTACGAGTACAACAATATCTTGTTTATCCAATTAAAAGCATTGCATGCTATCAAGTCAAAGTGATATCGGCTTTCCCTACTAAAACCTTTTCCCCACACTGCCCCCCCAATTTATTCCCAATCATCGGTGAAAATACGTACGAAATCCGTGCAGAATCCGTGAAAACTGTTTGCGTAGTCCCACTCATGCGTATCAGGAATGAAGATTGAAAAGTAGAGATACGTGCAGGATTCGTAAGACAGTACTCAGAGCAGGTGCTTTATTTTCACTCAGGAAGAACCGCCCGCATACTCAAAGCAGAAATGATAATTGTCAGAGCTTCCTCGGGGAAGTCTTGTAGTATTGGCGGAATGCCCTGTAGAAATTGCTGGTGTTGCTGTAACCGGTCATCGCGGCGATCTTTTCAACCGGCAGGTCCGTGTGTTCAAGAAGTACCCCGGCTTTGCGCATCCGGATTTCCAGAACAATCTGTG
>CADBPK010000143.1 GCA_902796465.1 uncultured Erysipelotrichaceae bacterium
GCATCATATCCGCCTGCGCTGTCACCTGAAACAGCCGTCCGTTCACTCCGGAAACATGGCATCTGATCCAACTCGCTCCGGCATTTTGCCTGGTCACTCTTTTTTTCTTGTATTCCGGGGCTGTCCCTGCTATAATGAAGCCACAGTTCAGGAAGCGCTCCTGCAGAGGACGATACGGAACCGGGAAAAGCCATGGATTTTCCGCTCTGTACTGTACGCTGTATGCGCCGAAGAACAATGAAAAGCAACAGGATTCTATGACGAAAATATGCAAAAAACCGGAGGTTTAAGAAAGATGAAAATCGCCAAAAAGTGTCTTACCACAATTGTGTTGGGAACTTGTTTTGTATTCTCTGCAATACCGTCAAGTGCATATTCCGGTATTCTAAGAAAAGAAGTTGAGATTCCCAGAAAATATGCCGGCATGTCCATGGACGAGATTTGCCGCGAGGAAAAAAAGCTTCCGTCGGAGGAACTGATTTCTGAAATCAAAAAGGTCGAGAAGATTGACAGCAGCGCAGAAAATACTTATCTTTTGACCATGCTTGCAGCCTTGAAAGAAAAGGATACCCATTTTTCCAAGGGTGAACTGCTTCAGATGATTCAGGATCCGGAAACCGGAAACGGTCTGAATGAGACCCTTGTCCAGATTTATGCAGATGAAAATCTGGACCGGAAGGGTCTGATCCAGCTGCTGGATAACGATAATATTGATTTGCAGAAGAAGGAAACGATCGTTTGTCTGGCGCAGCTTTCTCAGGAAGAACTGTCTGATGTCTTTGAGAAGCATGACAATATCCTGTCTGTCCGTGCAATGCAGCAGATTGCAGTGAATGACAATAAGAAGGCAATTCAGCTTGCCCGTCCGATCCTGAACAACGTGAAGGGGCAGTCTGATGAAAAGCTTATTTCCGCCTGCCTGGGTGCTGCAAGTTATTATGAGAATAACACCGGTCTGAAGATCCGTTCATTTGAACTGGAAAAGAAAAACACCATCGGAACGATGAAAAAGATTTTCCTCGAAAGTGAAAATGATCTTGTAAAGGATCAGGCGTTTTATGCAATGTCCAGAATCTGTGATTATGACACATTCAGCTATATGATCGAATCTGACGAAGTTGATTTTGATCTGAAGGTAACTGCCATCGAACGCAATATCGGAAAAATGATCGAGCAGATCGAAAAAGCATCCTCCAAGAAGGATGTTCAGGTCATTCTGAAGGCGATGAAGCTGCATCCGATTTGCGAAGTCGGAGAGCAGCTGCAGAAGGCAGTTGACAGCGGAACGATCACTTCCGACAAGGAAATTGCTGCAACGATTGATTACGTCAAAAACGAGGGGCTGAAAGGTGTGTATAAGTATGAAAAATAATAAGATCACGATTGTCAACGCAGTATTGGGTGCTGCTCTGGTATGCAGCCTTATGGTCAAGATTGTTCCGGCAGTCACATCTTTTGATACTTCTGCTGCAGCCGTTTCCAGCAGCGGAGGAGGACATTGGCATCCGGCGGGTCAGTGCAGAGGATATGCCGTATACCGCGATGGTGTGCCGGGAAACGTCAATCTTTATCATCACGCCGGATTGATGGATGAAAACAATCTGCGCTGCTATAAGCCGATCATTCATGCCGGCGGCAATGCTTATACGGTTGACTGGGCATATTATGATCAATATGAGAATAATTTTCTTGCAGGCAACAATTTTATCGGCGTATATTGTCCGAAGAATTGTTCCATGACCGATGCGCAAAAGGATTCATTTGTGGCTACAGCAAGAGAACTGCGCGGCACGCCGTATGTCCTCACTTCGCAGATTTCGTACAGCGCCGGAGATAACACCTGGGTTTATCCGGAAAATGTCACTGCACTTCGCTGCGACGGACTGGTGGAATATGTGTATGAGTGGTACGGTTTCCGCGTAGGCGGAGGAGACAACACATGGGACATTACCAGAAATTTATCCTCCAATCGCAGTGCGCATAACTTATGGAACATTACGCCGAAAAAGCAGCATGAATCTTTGCTGGAATATGCCGGCGGCTATTCTCTGATCCAGTAAATCCGCGCGGATCTCACGGCAAATTCCAATATATCAGAACAGGCTCACCGGGATCTCCGGTGAGCCTGTTCTGATATGCGTTCCCCGCTCATGATTTCCTGTCATCCTCATACTTGCTGAAGCTGATGCCGTTTTTTCTGATGTATGCTATTTTTGCGAGCAATTCATCTGTTTCTGCCAGCTTCCCGCGCTCTATAGCTTCATTCAGAGAATCTGCGATTTCCGTAACGGGATGCAGTTCCATTGCTTTCAGAACGGTTCGGATATCATCTTCTGATTCCGACAAGGCGATCTGCTTTTTCATGAGCGCGACATTCCGTTCAATGACGGACACCTTCAATAAAAAGTCGATTTTGTCATTCTCGATGATCCATGTGAACAGGTCATAGTCGCAGATTCTTCCGAGTGCGTAGATTGCCTGATCCTTTACGTTTTCAGAATCACATTGCTCGAAAATCCGCTTGAGAACGGAAACATAATTTTCCTTCATCGGATCTGTAATATCCAGATCGTTTCTCTGTCCGTAATAGTTTGCGATGCCGAGGCATACGGCGATATACTTTTCATCCGAGATATTTGTGCTGCTGTCTGCATCCAGAATGTCATCAGCTAATTTCAAGGCAGTTTCTGCATCCTGACCGACAATTTTCTGCATCGCAATGACAGCAGATCTTCCATTGTGTTTTCTGAATATGTCGCACAGTTCGTCAACTGTATAGCTGTTATTCAAAACAATATATTCCTTGGTTTCGTCCGCAATATCCGGATCATCTAACAACGCTGAGAGTTTTTGAGGGTCATAACCCTCTTTTACATACATTTCTATAAATGCGCAGTCAATGCCGTAAAGTGTTTCACTGTCTTTGATCATATCAATCAGTTGCTCATCGGAAAATTCTCCGGATTTGTCTATGAGTGCCCTGTACAATGGAACTAAATTTGTTTTGTCCTCCATAGAAGGTAATTTCAGATCAAGCCTGTTGATTTTTTTTATTAGTTTCGTGCTGCTCAGTTTTTTCATCTGTGTATACACCTTTTCTTCCGGTTTATTGAGCATCCGCATTTCAGACCAGGAACAGATAAAAGGAACAGATGCTGCTGCGA
>CADBPK010000144.1 GCA_902796465.1 uncultured Erysipelotrichaceae bacterium
AGAGCTTTTTGAAAGCGGTTATGAAACTTTCCTCATCTGCATCAATTCCTACCGTCTCAAATACAGTGGAAATCTTGTCTTTCTTACGGCTTATGAAACAGCTCATTGTGAATCCCCAGTCATGCTCAACCGATAGCTATATGAACATATGATGCATACGCAGCAGATACAATATGACTACCTCATTCATATGCAACCGATGCCGTTTTTTCTATCTACGCACCTCATGCATATCCAGCAGATACGTATCTACATCCCTAATTGATGCTCAGCCGATACGTCATTTTCTTATCTACAGACCTCATGCATATGCGGCAGATACAGCCTCAAATCGGTATCTCCCTATCTACACCCCTCATCCACATTCAGCCGACACGGCCTGGCATCACAAAAAACACCTATGAATAATCTCGATAATCCTATCCTGCTGCTCTTCCGTCATCTTGTTATCGCTGGGAAGACACAGCCCTCTCCGGAAAATATCAGCTCCAACATCGATTCCAGAGCCCTTTATGTAAGCATTTGTGCGGCCTCGGCCATTGCCCTCGACCGTGACGAACGGGTTTGTCCTATATATCGGCTGCATGTGCATGGGCTTCCAGATCGGACGGCCTTCTGCGTTGAAGGCAGCCAATGCTTCCAGAATCTCCTGGGGAGAACTCTTGCCGCTTTCACTTTTATACAGATAGTTTCGTTCGTCACGCACCTGCGGCGCCATTGCCTCTTCGTTGATCAGCAAGCAACTCAGCCAGAAATTCGGGTTACTGTTTTCTTTTTCCCACGGATTCAATGTGACCGGCAGATCTTTCAGCCCTTCCTGATATCGCTCATAGATTTCTTTCTTCTGTGCGATATGTTCATCCAGATGCGGAATCTGACCGCGAATCACACCGGCAATAATGTTGGACATCCGGTAGTTATAACCAAGTTCTTCGTGCTGATACCACGGTGCAGCTTCCCGGCTCTGGGTGGACCATTTTCTGACTGCGTCTGCGTCCTCTTTGGAATTGGTCAGAAACAACCCTCCGGCTGAACCGGTAATGATTTTGTTTCCGTTAAAAGAGATCGCATTAAAATCACCAAACGTTCCGGTCTGAATTCCTCTATATGTAGCTCCAAGGGATTCTGCAGCGTCTTCTACGATCAGTGCACCATGTTTTTCTGCAATTGCTTTGATCTCATCTATTTTTCCGGGTGTACCGTATAAATGCGCGATCACGATCAGCTTCACATCCGGATACAGCTCAAATGCTTTCTCCAGTGCGGCAGGATCCATATTCCAGGTATCCCTCTCGGTGTCTATAAAAACAGCTTCGCCATTTTCATATGCGACCGGATTGACCGAAGCATCAAAGGTCATATCACTGCAGAATACCTTGTGTCCCCGCAGAGTTCCTTCGTTCGGTTTCGCCTGACCATAAAGCCTCTCACCTGCAAGTCTCGTTGCCAGATGCAGAGCCGCAGTTCCGCAGGAAAGACCAACCGCATATTTGCAGCCGATATACTCAGCCATCTGCTTTTCGACTTCATTGATATTCGCACCGACGGTAGAAACCCAGTTTGTACGAATTGCTTCCTCAACCCATCGCTGCTCTTCACCATGCATCGTCGGACTGCTCAGCCACAATTTATGTTCAAATTTCTCAATTCCGGTAAATCTTTGGTCTTTTGAAAAATCCATGTTTACTCCTTAGAAATAACAAAGCCGGAAAATGACTTCACTTTCCGGGTAATTTCTTTATATTTACTTCGTTATCGGCAGATTTCAGATTTCTGCTGAAGTATCAGAAGAAGCTGATCTCTTCTCCTGTCTCTTTCTCGTATTCCTCGATCCAGGGTTCTTCTGAAGAAAGTGCAGAAGAAGAAGATATAATTTCAACAACTAAATGATTGTTGGCAGTTCCGATCGATTTAACTGTCCAGCTGCCAGTCAATGAATCAAATGCCTGTTCTCCGTTATCAAACAGCCTGCTCTTTTGATCGATTACCACTTCAACCGGACCTTTTGTATACTTCATTAATTCCGACATGGATAATCCGGCAATAAAGGATTTTGTATAAGTTAGAAAATCCTGTTCCGGAAGATTCATTTCAGAACATATCGATTTGACCTTATTTTTTTCTTCTTTTGAAATGAAGGCATCCGCGATCACGATATTCTGGATCTCATATTTTGTGATCGCTTTCCGGATTCCTTCGATTCCTCCTATAACAGGCAAGCCATTGAATAAACGGCCTGCTTCACTGTTGTGACAATCCACGACACAAACAGGGTTTAATATACTGTCTTTGTTGGATGCCTGCATATTCAGGAAAGTCCGGGCAGTTTCTCCTGCCCCGATTACCATCGTAGTCATTCCTTTTCTGGCTTTATTTCCTTTGATCTGGAAATATTCCGTAACAAATATCACATACAGGAACCGGCTTATTGCTATCATCACCAGCTGGAGTACTGCACCGATGCCATAATAGGTGATCGGCATTCTCCGCACAAACAGCAGTGTTCCGAAAATATGAATCAGACAGGTAATAATATTTGCATTCAGAATTCTGTTGAAATCACGAATTCCCGCATAACGCCACATGCCGTCATACAATCTGAAAAGAATAAATACAATAATGCATGCGACAGTATAATACGGTGCGAAAGTAACATAATTCGCTATATAAGTTGCCCCGTCCCAATGAAACTGATTATTGACATAGAAACGGATCACAAGTGCCAGGAAATAAGCCAGATTGACAGCTGTCACATCATAGACCAAAAGAATAAATCTCAATATCCATTTTTTCAGCGGAAACTGTTCCTTTGTTTTTTCCATGTACTGCTCCTTTTAATCCAACAGACTCTTATTGATCATCTTCCCTGATCAACTGGATCTGTCTTGTGTATTCATCATTCGTATATTGCGGTTCGCCCTGTCCGGCTGGATGATATGTGCTTACCATCAGTTCAACTAGCTCACGGATATGCTTGCTGTTGGAATATGATTTATTCATTAATACCTTTAACTGTTTCAGGAATTCATCCACATCAAACGGAATAGGATTTCCAATATGAATCAGTTTATTGTCTGTTTTTCTAAGTCCTTCTTCCGCCATCAGTTTTTCTTCAAACAGCTTTTCTCCAGGTCTTAATCCAGTATACTCAATTCTGATGTCGATGTCAGGTTTATATCCGCTTAACCGGATCAGATTTCTTGCCAATGTATCGATCTTGACAGGGCTGCCCATATCCAGAACGAATATCTCTCCCCCTTTTGCGTATGTGCCGGCAAGAAGCACCAGACTGACTGCTTCAGGAATCGTCATAAAATAACGGATGATATCCGGGTGTGTTACCGTTACAGGACCGCCTTTTTCAATTTGTCTCTTGAACATCGAAATAACAGAACCATTGTATCCCAAGACATTGCCGAACCGCACTGCAACAAACTCGGTCTTAGCATTCCGGAATACCGCACCAGTACCGTCTTTATCCGCATTTTCCCTGCCTACATGGGTGAATAACTGCGGGATCTCATTGGCCTTTCCTTCTTTGATCTTCTGATCAAAGCTCTGTATAACCATTTCGCACAGCCGTTTGGATGCACCCATGATATTTGTTGGATTCACTGCCTTGTCGGTAGAGATCAGGACAAATCTTTCACAGCCATGCACCATGGCAGCATATGCCGTTTTATATGTTCCTATTACGTTATTTTTGATAGCTTCATTCGGACTGTCTTCCATCAGAGGCACATGTTTATGCGCAGCTGCGTGAAAAACAATATTCGGCCTGTACGTTTCAAATACTTCATACATTCTTCTGGAATCCCGGACAGAACCGATCAGTGCCACAAGATTCAGATCCGGATACTTGTCTTTTAATTCCAGCTGAATATCATAAGCATTATTTTCATACACATCAAAAATAATGAGCTGTCTCGGTGAATGTGCAGCAACTTGTCTGCACAGTTCAGAACCGATCGATCCGCCGCCCCCAGTCACTAAAACGACCTTGTTTTTTATGAACCGGAATACTTCAGTCATATCCGGTTTGATCGGATCACGTCCAAGGAGGTCTTCTACTGATACTTCCTTCATGGCACTGACCGAGATATCTCCGCGGACAAACTGATAAATACCGGGAAGATTTTTCAGTTCACAGTGTGTTTCATTACATATATTCAGAATATCACGCTTACTCTCTGCCGAAGCACTCGGTATTGCCATATAGATCTTATCTATTTCATATTTTCTGACATTCTCCAGTATGGAATCTCGTCCGCCGACAACAGGTACATCATCGATCAGCCGGTTCCATTTATTCGGATTGTCATCAATGAAGCAGACTACCATGTCTTCGCTCTGCGATGATTTCTGGATATCTCGCAGAATTGCCTGGCCGGCAACTCCCGCACCGATCAGCATGACGTTTTTCGTTTTTGACTGACCCTTTTTGCTTTTAACAAGCAGCACAAAACGATATGAGAAACGTATGCCCAGAGTCAGGATGAACTGCAGGATCGGTCCGATAATATAGTAGGAAACAGGCATCCTGGTATAGATGCCATGACCCACGATCCGGAAAATAATCGGTATTGCCAGAATATGAAATAATGTTGTGATCACTGTTGCCAGTATGACCCTCAGCAATTCCCTGTAACTCGCGAACCGCCAGATACTGCGGTACAGATTGCAGAGCCAGAAACAGACAATGCAAAAAATAACGTAGATCAGGGCGATCGACCGCCAGGCTGTCAGGTATTCCGCTTCGATCTTCTGAAACATGCAGTCAAACCGGATCCACAAAGCCAGAAGATATGATACGCTGACCGCAAATGCATCATAGATCATCAACAGAAAAGCAATTTTCTGCCAGTGCTCTATATGATTTTTATGGTGATTTACTTTTCTGTTTCCGGATTCCGGCATGATTACACTCCCGATAGAAAATGGTTAATTCATAAAAAAACCTTGAAGCGTAAATTTCGCTTCAAGGCTTAATTTAACAAGTTATTTAAATCGATTTATTAAGCGTTCTTTTTGTTCATGACTACAGCAGCGCCTGCGCAGAGAACAGAGATCAGAAGAGCTCCTGCCCAGATCGGGTTAGTGCTTGTATCTGCTGTATTTGTACTCTTCTTTCCTCCGCTGGATTTCTTAGCAAGTACAGCAACAGGTGAGAGGTCTTCAACTGTCAATGTGATAGAAGAACCGGATACTGTGGCTTTGCTGCCTTTATGAACGATTACTGTGCCGCCGAACTTGGAAGCTTTGAATGTTGCCGGATCAGCTGTTGTTGCACCTTTTGGATCAATGTGTGCATCACCCACGTATACAACTACGAGTGATTCATCAACCTTTGCACCCCATTTTTCATTGACATCTTTTCCTGTGTCACCAACATAGATGCCGCCGTTGCCATCCTGTTCCGTAATCACGATTGTTCCCTTATCACCGCCGGTTGTCGGGGAATTGCCCTCAGCCTTGACGGTCATCGGGGAACATAAAGCAACTGTAAGAGCTGCTACTGCCGCTAAGAATAAACCCTTTTTCATACTTCTTTCCTCCCTATCAATAGTTTTTAACAAGATAATCATAGTACAGACATACGTTCAATAGCGCATGTTTTATGTACAATTAGCGCAAGCTGTCGTACTTTATATCATTTTTTGCCGTATTGGCCGTACTGTCCGTAACCACCGTACCGGTAATAATATCCGTAACCTGAACTTTTCCTGGATGTATCCACCCTGTTCAGCACAATACCGAGAAGCGGTTTTTCGGTGCGCTTCAACGATGTGATCACATCATTGACTGCCTTTCTCGGTGTACTGTTGCTGCCGACGACAAGCAGACTGCCGTCACACAGTTTGGCTATATTCAGCGCATCCGCAACACTGCCCAGAGGCGGTGTATCAACGATCACATAATCAAATTCCTTCCGGCACGCTTCCACAAGCTGCTTCAGGCGATAACTTTCCAGAAGCGTTGTCGGATCAATGACATTTGTCGATACAGGAACGATGAATCCGTTCTTGATATCTGTCATATAAAAGGAATCATTGATCTCTGTTTTGCCGGACAGATAATGTTCAATGCCCATCAGTCCGGTCTCACAGACAAATCCGTACCGGTTGCGGATCTCCGAATTTCTGAGGTCTGCATCGATCATTACGACTCTGTTCCCTACACTCGCCATATTTTTCCATAAATTCATGGCCACAAAGCTTTTGCCTTCATTCGGCACGGAAGATGTCACCATGATGACTTTGATGGATTCACCGGTAAAACCAAGATTGATACGCAGCTGGTTGATTGCTTCCTGAACATCAAAAGAAAGCTCAGGCATATTTGTAATAGATATCGAATTCATTGATTACCGCCTTTCTTCTTTCTTTTTGATTTCTTATTAAAGGAGCCAAGATCTCCCTCAGGAATAACTGCCAGCGGCTGCATGCCCAGGTATTTCTGGGCA
>CADBPK010000145.1 GCA_902796465.1 uncultured Erysipelotrichaceae bacterium
TATTCCGGATTTCACGTTGATCGGTCATAAGCGTTCCTCCTCTTCAGCAAATAATGCATAAAAATTATCAATTATTTTTTATATATTATAACAGGTGCATCGGTGATCTCGCAGATATCTGAAACCTTTTTCCGTATATCCATTGCGGCGGACCCCCGTTCCTGATTCAAATATACTTTGATCCGCGATTATTTCAGGGATGTATCCGCTTACATCAAAAACTTCTGTTGACGTTTCATTTTCAAATGGCATATTATTTTACGGAATGATTAAGGGGGTAAATCGTAATGAAACTCGTTTACAATGTCGAAGACAAACCGAGCCGTAATCATCTCATCGTCTTCGCATTCCAGCAGGTGCTGGCCATCATGGCTGCGACCATCGCCGTACCGATGATCATCGGAAACGGAATGGATTCATCAGCTGCTCTGTTCGGTGCCGGCGTCGGCACACTCGTCTATGTACTCTTCACACAAAAGAAAAGCCCGGTTTTCCTCGGATCCTCATTTGCCTTCATCGGATCGATGTCTGCCGCGTTTGCAGGAGCTGTTTCTGTACAGGCCGGATACACAGGTCTGATCATCGGTGCAACATTTGCCGGTCTGGTATATGTCGTTCTCGCACTGATGGTAAGAGCAGTCGGTGTTCACTGGGTCAACCGTCTCATGCCGCCGGTCGTTATCGGACCGACAGTCGCTATTATCGGACTTTCCCTGGCAGGCAATGCCGTAGGTGACCTGCAGACTTCCAGTCTGACCGGCGAACCTACACAGTGGGCTGTCCTCTGCGGTCTGATTGCCCTGCTTACGACAATGATCGTCAGCACATACGGCAAGACCAATGCCAAGCTGATTCCGTTTATCCTCGGAATCCTGGCCGGTTATATCGCAGCCGCGATCCTCACATTCATCGGCACTTCCACAGGAAACACAGCCATGCAGATCATCAACTTCGCACCGGTTACAGCACTGTGGGAAAACGGTGTTACACTGTCGACTTTCTTCTCAGTTCCGAAATTCACGTTCCTGACGGCAGCGAAAGGCTTCTCTGAAATTGATGCCGGATATATCGGCACGATCGCAGTAGCGTACATCCCGGTCGCATTCGTAGTCTTTGCGGAACATATCGCTGACCACAAGAACATTTCCACGATCATCGAGCGTGATCTGCTGGATGATCCGGGACTTCACCGCACACTTCTCGGTGACGGTGTCGGTTCCATCGTCGGTGCATTCTTCGGCGGATGTGCCAATACGACTTACGGCGAATCTGTTGCCTGCGTAGCGATTACAAAGAACGCTTCTGTCGCAACGATCATCATGGCAGCGTTTGAGTGTATTATCATCTCCTTCCTTGCTCCGTTTGTGGCATTTATTTCCAGCATCCCCTCCTGTGTTATGGGCGGTGTATGTATGGCATTATATGGATTCATTGCCGTATCCGGTCTGAAGATGATCCAGAGACTTGATTTCGAACTCAACCGCAACGTATTCGTTGTCTCCACGATCCTGATCTCCGGTATCGGCGGACTTTCCCTGACATTCGGAAAGATCACGATCACTTCCGTAGCCTGCGCACTGATCCTCGGTATTCTCGTCAACACCATTCTGCGCGGCGATGAAGACGCAAAAGACAGGCAGAATAAGTATTGATCTGGAAAGGCACTCCGGTGCCTTTTTCTTTTTGTACTCTGGATATCTTCCGCGGAAACAGATACGATAGTTTTATACATCAGTCATACCGGAGAATACTGCAATATGAAATACATATTCGGAACTGTTCTCGTTCTGCTGTTATGCGCAGCAGCGGGAAGCGGATTAACCCTTCTTATATTCATGAAAAAAAGAACCGGCCGGATCAGGAAAATACTGGTCAGCATTCTGCTGTCCCTGATCCTATTCCTCACTGCGGGATATCTTTATCTCCGGCAGTATTATCCTGCTGAACCGGCTGCTGAATCTTTCCTGCAATGTACAGATACCGTAACCGTCAGGAAAACTTCTTTCGGCTATTATTTTGACGGGGCTTCCGACAAAACTGCCGTGATCTTCTATCCCGGCGGCAAAGTCGATGAAAAAGCATATGCCCCGATGATGTATCATCTGGCGGAACAGGGAGCGGACTGTTTTCTTGTCCGCATGCCCTTCCGCATGCCGATCTTCGGCATCGGCAGAGCAGAACAGATCATGGATCTTTATGAATATCCCGACTGGTATCTGATGGGGCATTCCCTGGGCGGTACGGCTGCGGCGGAGTACATCCGGAAACATACAGACAAGATCAGAGGTCTGATTATGCTGGCTTCCTATCCGAATCATCCTGTTCCCGATCATATTCAGTTCCTTTCTGTTTACGGCGACCGGGATGGGTGCCTGAACAAGGAAGCTTATGAAAAGGCCAAGGCCGACTGGCCCTCTTCCGGTAAAGAATCTGTCATCAAAGGCGGAAATCATGCCGGGTTCGGTTATTACGGGAATCAGAAAGGAGACGGCATGCTTCTGATATCAAAGCAGGAACAGCAGGATGCCGTGATCCAAGAGATGCTGAAACTGATGCAGGATCAATGAGAATCACGGTAATAAATATATTTCTATGTACTTTTCGCTTTGCGCATATCATAATCAGGAAAAGATCCGAGGGGGCTATATGAAAACAAAATTAGGGAAAACAATACTGGTCAGTCTGGCGTCACTGAGCCTGTTCACCGCTGCGGGATGCCGCGGACAGGAAGAAAAAGAACCGGATCAGCAGCTGAGTGTTGAAGACTGCGCGATCGAACATGAAATGGAATTCGGCGGCATCTATATCAAGATCCCGATCGATGATTTCAACAGCCTCGGCTTTTCATACGGGGACAGTGTCGATGTGGAATTTACCAACGGATTCAAACTCACAGATATCCCCTACTACAACGGCTACTACGTCGATGCCGGGGAAACGCTGCTGATCGCCTATCCGGGATATGACTACATCAAAGCCGCTGTCAATTACGGCGATGATCTCTGGGACACAGGAAATCTGCAGGCAGTTGAACAGAACAGTCTCTGGCTTATGAGCAAAGCTGATGAGCATGACAAAGCTTCTGTACGGCTGCATGAAAAAGGAAAGTACCTGGATATCCAGCAGGCCAGGGACATTCACTACAAGGATGACAGGACCCTGTTCCCGAGTGACGAGGCATTCGCGAATTTCCGTGCTGTCGGGACAAAGAATATCAGAAAGAATACGCTCTACCGTTCCGCTTCCCCGTGCGACAACCAGCATCAGCGGGCACCGTTTGTAAATGACCTGATCGAAGAAGCAGGTGTACAATGCATCCTGGACCTCGCGGACAACGACACAAAGATCAAAAAATACATTGCCACGGATGATTTTGATTCTCCCTATTTTCTGTCCCTTTATGAAAATGAAAAAGTGATCCCCCTTGCCCTGAACATGAATTACATGTCGGACGATTTCCGCGTCACACTTGCCCAGGGGTTTGTCAGAATGTCTGAGATGGAAGGCCCCTACCTCGTGCA
>CADBPK010000146.1 GCA_902796465.1 uncultured Erysipelotrichaceae bacterium
ACCCTTTTCTCTCCGCTTTTTTTCCGAAACAGCGTCGGAATTGAAATAGAACCGGATACCGAGTACATCTGCCGTCCATGCATAATCACCCGAGCCTGTCCTGGCAAGTCCTTCAATGCCGTACTTCGCGGAAAGCGAACCCTCCAGCATACCCGGAACCGCTGCCTCATCACCGATCAGATCCGACAGGCGGATCTCTTCACCGCTTTCCGTATCATATGTCAGACCGCGGAACCGGTATGTAATGCCGGTCATATTCCATGGTGTTTCTTTTTCAAATTCCGTTTCCAGAATACTGAAAGCTGTATGATCCGCACGGGTCACATTCGCAATATACCCACATGTCACAAACTGATATCCTTCCGTTTTGGAACTGTCCGGTTTCTTTTCCGCAAGGATCTGATCCGCGCGTATTCTGACGGACTCCTCCGCACGCTGATTGGACGCCGCGACTGCACTGCGGAACGTTTCCGGTGCCTGTCCCTCCACTGTCAGTTCCGTATATCGTCCGTATACACCGATCCGGGTATCCGGATTGACGGCCGTATACTCCCTGAGAGTTGTCCGGACAATATAGGGTTCCCCGCTGAAATCTTCATAGATATTTTTATAATCCTTCATGTCTGTCTCCCCGCCGGATATTTCTGCCGGTTCTCCGGAAGTATCGGTATTCTGACATCCGCAGACGGCGATCATGACCGCCAATGCGAGACCTGTTGTTTTCTTTATAATGCTCATAGCCTTTCCTCCCGGAACAAAACGATATTCTTCAGGTAAAATCTGTTTCTCAATCAATATGCCGTATCAGCCGAGAAGTACTTCTCTGACTTCTTCCGCAAATTTTTCCGGATAGTCACTTACCAGCATATGCGTGCTTTCCGGAAAGCACACAGCCCTGTATGGTGAAGTGATGTGATCTTTGTACCAGTCCGCCAGCTCCGGTGAGAACAGTGAACCCGGATCCGCATAGAAATACGTGACCGGCACCGTGATTTCCGGGACAACAGATCGGTTATCCTGCGTCTTCATCGACGCTGCCAGACTTCTCAGAACCGTTTCATCGCAGTCCGCCAGTCTCTTTTTCAGCGGTTTTTTCAGAAGGAATCCGGGTATTTTTTTCAGTTTCGGAATTGCCCCGATAGCAAACTCCTTATACAGCGAATAGAAATCTTTCCCGGCATCCCGGTCCATATCATCCTTTGTATATTTTCCTTTATACAGTCCAAGCTTCCATTCCTCATCATTGAGCTGCTTCGGTGTCATATCGCACAGAATGATCTGTTTCAGATTTTCGCAGCCATAAAGCCGGACATAATTGAATACAACACCTGCACCCATAGACCATCCCAGAAGCGTCACATCAGAAAGAGACAGCCCCTGGATGAGCTCACGCAGATCCTGTGCAAGTATTTCCATGGCCGGCTTTTCACTGTTCGCATCCTTGCTGAAGTGATGTCCGCGATGATCGTAAATTATGCATCTGGCCTGTTTCTGCAATGTTTCCGCAGGCTTCAGATAAATCTCATGGGAACTCGTCCAGCCATGCATCATGATCAGTGTTTCCGGACCGTTCCCTTTATCTTCATAATACAGTTTCTCACCATTTGTTAGAGTAAAATAGCTCATAATAATTACCTCTTCCTGTCTGTTCTGACAGAAAAATATTTATAAAATGTTCATCTGTCATCTTTGTCAGATTATCAGTATTTACGGAAAATGAACAGAGGTATTCCTTTCAAAGCAGTCTGATATTACAAAGGCTAATGAAAAAACCGGTAACGTGAGAATTCCCGTACTGGTTCATGATTCAATATTCTGTTATCTTCGCAGCTGGCGGATCACATCTCCGCTGTCCCCGCCGATGCACAATGATCGTTCTTCGATCTGTTTCGGACAGACAGCTTCATTATAATTCAGACACGCATAGACTGCTTTGGGATTGTCATTGGTCATCTGCCAGAAAGGATATTTGATGATCACCGGGGTATTCGCACCGACACCGATTTCCAGAAACAGTACCTTCTGATCTTCGTGTTTTTTCAGAAAACCGGAATACGCTGCGGATGCTTTCTTCCATCCTTCATCCTCCGTAAAATCTTCATCGGCACGCAGGTTCATGGTAAAGTCCGCGCCGTCATCTTCGCATACCGGCAGGAGTTCTGCCGGAATCTCCATGCGGATACTGCCTGTTTCCGGCAAGTCAAAAACACCATCCGGTCCTTTTATGAAACCCTGTGCTTCCATTGCCTTCATGACCCATTCTTCATTATCATATGTTTTCCTGTTTGCCGGATCCGTATTCTGGAATAGCCCATAATCACCCTGGGTATAAAACAGCCTGCTTTTATCAAATCCCGCTTTCTGAAAGCAGTGATCCACATTGGTCGTGATCACAAAATAATCTTTATTTTTTACAAGTTCCAGCAGATCCTGATAGACCGGCTTCGGCGGATCCATATACCGGTTGATGTAAATATATCTTGCCCAGTACGCCCAGAAGATCTCTTTTGAAGGATATGGATAAAAACCGCCTGCATACATATCCCTGATCCCATATTCCCTGATAAAATCTGAAAACCATTTTACAAACCGTTCTCCGGTATAGATAAATCCGGCAGCTGTTGAAAGGCCTGCACCGGCACCGATCACGATCGTATCTGTTGTTTCGATTTCCTTTTTTAACCTTTGTATTGATTCTTCCCGTGAATACTTTCCTTCACACAGACCATCCCGGAATTTTCTGACCCCGTTGATTCCCTGTGCAATCGTTTCCCTGTATCCGTCAGGCTGTTTCAAATAATTCCTGTTCATAGTATTCCCTGTCCTCATCTTTAAAAACATTGAAGATCACTCTGTCGACCGCACGGGAATGCTGAGAAAGCCATTCTGTGACGGCCTGCACTGCTATTTCCGCTGCTGTTTTGTTCGGAAAGCGGAAAACACCGGTTGATATACAGCAGAAAGCCACGGATCTCAGCCCGTTTGCCAGACACATATCCAGCGTGTTTTTATAACAGTCTGACAGATCCTTTTTCAAACTATCTGTCAGTCTTCCCGACACGACCGGGCCGACGATATGAATCACTTTTTTCGCAGGAAGATTGTATCCATCTGTCAGCATCGGCACCGCCGTCGGCTGTTCATAGTCATCTCCGTATTTCATCCTCAGTTCCCGCATCTGTCTGGCACATTCCGCCCGCAGCTGCACACCGGCAAATGTATGGATGCAGTTCCCGATACTTGTCCGGTTGCGTCATTTGTGTGTGTATTTCTTCTTCTGTGTCATTTTCATGGCTCTGAATCACACACAAATTGA
>CADBPK010000147.1 GCA_902796465.1 uncultured Erysipelotrichaceae bacterium
GGGTTCTTTTCCAGGATGGCTTTCAGACAGGCTTCTCTCTGACCTGCGCTGCTGATCTCATAATAATGTGCCGGCCAGTCCTTCAAATAATCCTGACTAACCTCCGTTTTATTCTTCCACAGCATAAATGATTGTTCTGCAGGACTTCAGATACCCTGCTCTCTCCCGTCTTTATTATAATCGAATGTCTTCATTTCAAAAAGACGCCTCAGTTTTCCGGCTTGTATATGACCCGGGGTTTTATGAATACGATTTTTCCGTCACACCGTCTGATAAGTCTTTGCACCTTTTTGTTGTGCAAACACACATAAAAAACGGCGTTGTTTCCATTGGGATTCCCGCCGTTTCTGAATGCTTATTTGTCTTCTACTTTCTGCAGATCGTTGTAGCTGATATCTGTCGGTGTTTCACGGCCGAACAGCATTGTAAGAACATTTGCGACCTGTGTCTGATCGTTCATTTCGCTGACAGTTCCTTCCATGCCGCTGAACGGTCCGGTCAGGATCCTGACAGTATCGCCGACCTTGAAGTCGACTACGACGTTCTTCTCGCTCTGGCCCATACGTCTGAGAATGGATTCCATTTCATCCGGTGAGACAGGGAACGGTTTTGCACCGCCGCCGGAAGATCCGATAAATCCGGTTACACCCGGTGTATTACGGACGACATACCATGCCTCGTCAGTCATCTTCATTTCAACGAACACATAGCCCGGGAAGATATTCTTCATCTTCTCGACCTGTTTGCCGTTCTTGATCTCGATCTCCGGTTCTTCCGCCACGATGATCCGGAACAGCTGTTCCTGGATGCCCATGGTTTCCAGACGTTTTTCGAGATTGTCCTTTACACGGTTTTCATGTCCGGAATATGTGTTGACCACATACCAGCGCTTTTCATTTTCATCATCGATTTTTACTTTGTTTTCTGCCATATTACATACCTATTCCCAATACTTTCAGCAGATATGTGACCAGGAAATCACATAATACGAAGAATAATGCAAAGAAACCCGTGAAGATCAGAACTTCCGTAGTTCTTTCAAGAATGCCGGGGTTGGCAGCGCCGTTGCTTTTCCACTGCGGCCAGCGGACACGTTTCGCTTCTTTTTTGATGCCGCTTAAACTGAACCATTTATCCATAGAGACAGCCTCCTATTTTGTTTCCTTATGAAGTGTTTTCCTTCCACAGCGCGGACAGTATTTCATCAGTTCCAGACGCTTGTTTGCCTTGCTTTTCGAACGATGCGTCGCATAATTCCGGGACAAACATACCGTACACGCCAGGATGATCTTATCGTCTTTAGCCATGACAAAAACTCCTTTAAATGCTTAACTACTTTAGCATAGTTCATATCTGACAGTCAATGAATGATTTCTTCTATTTTTTCGGGTTGTATATCCCGATCTCTTCCTTGATCTTATGCTTCAGACCGGACAGGCGGCTGGAAAAGGATTTGTCCGAGCAGCCGAGTTTCTTCGCGCATTCCTTCCTGTCTCCGTCATTCATCCAGGTTTCCAGGATCATGCGTTCATCTTTGTTCAGCCTTCCGATATACGCATTCAGTTTTTCAAGCGCAAGAATATAGTAGATCTTATATTCCGGGTCCTCCATATTCCGGATCTTCGTGATGTATTCGATGCGGTCTCTCTCCAGCGTGCCGATATTTTCTTCCAGTGAACATGTCTTGTGGAACTGTACCGCTGTTTTGCGGGAATAGGAACGCATGACGCTCCAGATCCCTCGTTTGACGACCATGTTGGCATATGTCCTGAATGTGCAGTTCCTGTCCTCCCGGTATCCGTTCACCGCCTGATACAAAGCAATCCGCGCTTCCTGGTCCAGATCCTCATGATACACTTCCAGAAGCGAATACTGACTGATCACCGTCCTGACAAAGACGACCAGATCATTTTCGAGCGCTGAAAAAAGAGCCTGCAGGGAATAGCTGTCTCCCTGCCGGCTCATATATAAAAGTTCATACATATTTTCTGACATACCGTACCTTCCTTCTTTTACAGAGGGAAGTGTTTGCTGTAGATCTCATACATCAGGATGCCGGCGCTGACCGAAGCGTTCAGCGATGTGATCTTTCCCTGCATCGGCAGCGAGACCACGAAGTCGCATTTCTCACGCATCAGCCGTGAAATCCCCTTTCCTTCGTTGCCGATCACCAGGACTGTGTCCATAGCGTAATCCAGGGATCTGTAATCCTGTCCGTCCATATCCGCCCCGACGATCCACCAGCCGTTTTCCTGCAGCTTTTCCGCTGCCCTGCTGAGGTTGGTGACCGCTGCGCATCTGACGGTATTGATGGCCCCGGCAGAAACTTTCGCTACCGCCGGCGTCAGACCGACCGCGTGTGTCTTTTTGAAGATCACACCGGTAGCCCCGACCGCGTCTGCCGTCCGCAGGATCGCGCCGAGGTTATGCGGATCCTCCAGTTCATCCAGCAGGATGATCAGGCCTTTCCCGGCTTCCTTTTTGCTGCGCATCAGTTCATCCAGCGTACAGGTCGGATAATCATCCACCTCCGCCGCGATGCCCTGATGGTTCGGTGTCTTGGTGATCCGGTTCAGCTGCGCGCGGGGAACCCGCTCGACCGGTGCTTTTGTATGCTTCAGAAGTTTTTCGATCTCAGGATCATTTACCGCTACGTAGATCTTCCTGACCGGGCTGCCGTCCTTCAGTATCTGTTTTACAACATTCTTCCCGTACATCAATTGTGCCATCTTCTGCCTCCTGAATATTCCTGACCTTTTGCCAGATCTCACCAATTCTTTCTCGTTTTTCTTCCAGATATAAACCGCCCAGAATAGCTTCGAATCCGGTGGAAATGCGGTAAACCTGGGCCGATGTATGACCGGGCAGATTTCCGCTGTTTGTGTTTCTTCCCCGGCGGAACCATTCTTCTTCCTGTTCCGTGAAAAAGCCTTCTGCGTGCAGGATATTGTAATACCTGCACTGCGCTTTCGCGTTTACATAGGCAATGGAATCCTTCTGCAGCGTTTTTCCCTTGTTTTTCCCGTTTTCAACAAGGTCTGCCCTGACTGCGAGTGACCAGACAGCGTCACCGAGAAATGCCAGTGTCCTGCCGGAACAGTCATTCGGATTCATTATGCCAGTCCTTTCTCCATGAGCTTTGCCCGGAAGACATCAGCCTTCGCAAAGTCTTTTTCTTTCTTGGCCGCATTCCATTCGCGGAACAGTTCACGGTCTTCTTCACTGAGCACGACTTTTTCCACAGTGATTCCGAGAACATTCAACATTTTCTCCACACTGTTCCTGTAAAGACCGGCCTGTGCGAAATTGATCTCTCTCTGGCGAAGTGCTGTATTCAGCTTCTTGACGGTATCGAAAATGACCGCATAGGCATTCGGCGTATTCAGATCATCATCCAGGCAGTCGAGGAAAGCGCGGTAGGAATCTGCGTCATATGCCGTACCGGTATCCGCATCCGCGAGAGATGCCTTGATATCGGTCTGCCGGAGCGGGTTCAGTACTCTTTCCAGTTCCTTGCGGGCTGTCTCGATGGTCTCGTCGGA
>CADBPK010000148.1 GCA_902796465.1 uncultured Erysipelotrichaceae bacterium
ACGCTGACAGAGGATCATCGGGAGTTCCAGATCGACTCTTGTCATTTCACTGATCTTTTCCGCATTCAGCGTTTCATGCATACCGTAATACGCACAGCCGGCATTATTGACAAGCAGGTCCAGATCATCTGCAGGCATATCCTGCAGTTTCCGCATCAGCTGGTCCGTATCTCTCAGATCGCATATGATCCGATGGAAATCATCCAATTCCGTACAGCCGGAAAAGTCCCTGCCGATCCCGTAAACAATATAGTTTTCTTCCAGCAGCGCTTCCGCTATGGCTTTCCCGATACCGGAAGATGCGCCGGTAACCAATGCTGTTTTCTGTTTCATCATTCATTCTCCAACATGTAAATCTTCTCTCCCGGAACATATTGTTCCAGCTGTTTCCGGATCGTATTTTCGATCTTTCTTTTTTTGTTTTCTTCATATCCGTAGTAACCGTCATGCAGCACATACGGATACTGTACGGAAGCGCTGTGCGGATATTCCTTCCGCATCTTTTTCATATAATCATTTGACAGCCGGAATGTTCCCAGACTGATATCACGGATATCTGCCGGATCGATTTCACACATGACATTCCGGATCATGGAGCCGTAAATGTTTTCCCAGTCCGGCACAGCAAATACAGGATCCAGACAGAGACGAGGATGGAATCCGTTTTCAGCCGCTGCCCTTATCGCACGGATCCTCTGCGAAAGTGAAGCAGTACCCTTTTCCATTTCGAGGATCACCGGATCGGGGGACAATGTAAACGCAGGAATGATACGCTCACTCACCGGAAGCGCCTTCCATATATCTTCATTTCCGCATTTGGTTCGGATCTCGATCGTCAGTCCCGGATTCCGCACTGTGAATTCTGCCCAGCTGTGCAGGAAACCGGTAATGTTTTCCAACGGGACCAGGTCATTTTCATATGACAGACACAGATAAACAGGATGTTTTTTCAGCATCCCGGCGGTTTCAGCAAGAAAGTCTTCCTGGTTTACAAAGATTACCAGGTTGGCGGAATCATACATGCCTTTCAGCCAGCAGTATGCGCAGTCATATATGCAGTTCAGCACATTGGTGCAGTAGTAGAACCACCTCTCATCAAAGTCATGACAGACCACAGATCCGGAATAAAGGAAGTGGTCCTTTTTTTCTGCCAGGATCAGATTCCGGCTTTTGATCTGTACAGAGGAGCGCTGTCCCTTCCGGCTGAATACATCCTTGTAGCTGGTGACGGGTATTTGTACGGCATGCGGAAAGAAAGACAGGATCCTGGTGCATAAGGGATGCTGCATGATTCCTTCTTCAATGTACACATGTGAAAACGGCTTATTCAGCCGCATATTCCCTGAATGCATGGAGAACCTTCTTTCCTTCTTCTTTTTCTGTGACCGGAAGCGTTCCTGATTCGTACAGTTCTTCTATCTTTTTCTTCCAGTCTTTTCCTGTCAGTACCGCATAGTGGATATATCTGTGAAGCTCACGTTTCATCGCTGTGCTGCAGCCCATATCTTCAGCGAACTTACTGATCATACGGTCGTCCTCTTCTGTCAGAATAATATCTTTTTCTTCTTCATGCCGTGCTAGATCATCAATCAGTTTTTTCATCAGAGGCAGGTATTCTGCGGAAAGCGATGTGATGGTCTCTGCCGTCAGGTTTTCCGTCTGTCCGGCATCACTGATAAAGCGGATGAAAAACATACTGTGCAGCGGGAAAAACATACTGCCGGCATGAAATACCGCAGCACTTTCCATATCATACAGTTCCCCGCTTCCGATATTTTCAGCACCTGTATATACCTTATTTTCGCTGATGAGAGAAGCTTCCGCAAAGCCTGTCTCATACAGCAGATCCGGATAATAATCTCTGCCGGTCTGCAGATCTGTTATTTTATGGACAAGAAAAATACCGTCTGTCTTTTCGGTGTTAAGTGAAGCACAGCATCCGTACGAAATAAGGAAATCATGACTTCCGGCTTTCCGGCGGCTTAAAACGGCCGCTGTCACTGCAGCAGCGTTCAGCTGCCCGGTCCCGGTCAGAACCAGGGTCAGTTCATTGTCTTTTTGCCACATCCGGATCCCGTTTCCGAAATCCACCCGCTTCATCCTGTATTCTTTAATCAGTGGAGCAGCTTCGGGATACAAGGCACAAAACAGATAGATCATCTTTCCTCCGTATTCCGGCATCATACTTCTGCCGTCTATTTATCTTTTACAGGATTCATCCCGAAAAGACAAGCATATGAAAAAAGAAAGAGCGTAAGCTCTTCCTGATTCAGACAATAAACTGATAGATCGTGAATGCCGCATAGATGCACAGCAGCAGGATCCCCTGCCAGCGGTACAGTTTTTCCTTCAGCAATGCCGGTACGCAAAGCAGCAGCATTACCCCAAACATGACAGGAATATCGATGATGAGGGAGGAATTCATTCCCATGATCATCTTTTCCGCCGGCAGGGCAAACGGCGAAATGGAAATGGCAGCGCCGCTTACCAGAACGATGTTGAAGAGATTGGCACCGATGATGTTGCCGAGTGACAGGGCACTGTGTCCTTTCATCAGTGAAGTAATTGCCGTTATCAGTTCAGGCAGTGATGTACCCAATGCCACCATGGTAAGGCCGATAACGGAATCCGGTACGCCCAGCGCTGCGGCGATAATCGTTCCGTTGTTCACCAGAAGGTTCGCACCGTACGCGATCGCAGCTGCCCCGATGACCAGAAGGATCAGATCTTTTGCAGGGGATGACTCCGGTTCCTGTTCCTGGGTTTCCGTTTCATTTCCTCCCCCGCTTTTTTTCATCTGCATGACAGATATGACCATGTAAACAACAAATATTGCCAGGAAAAGGATTCCGTTCCATCTCTGGAAATCACCGCTCGTATATGCGATCAGTGCGTAAATAGCTGCCGAGATGAAGAATGTCGCAACCGGGAGACGAAGTGTGTCTCTCTTTGCGTTTGAAGGACTTACCGCAATCGTCAGACCAGCAATCAAGCTCGTATTGCATATGATCGATCCGATCGCATTTCCGTATGAGATGCCTGAATTGTGCTGCATGGCTGCCTGGACAGAAACCATGACCTCAGGCAGTGTCGTACCGATGGAAACGACCGTCGCACCGATCAGCAGTTCCGGCAGATGAAACCGGTGAGCGATACCTGTGGCACCGTCCACGAACCAGTCGCCGCCCTTAATGAGCAATGCAAATCCGAGTAAAAACAATAATACTGGAATAAACATAATAACCTCCCCAAAAAAATAAAAACAGTCATTTCTGACTGTGCAGGGAAATATCCCTCATACACAATCAAAAATCATGTATGAGTCTCACAATTACGGCAAGCCGGATATGCATGCATATCGTGATGACGGCTGAACCACGCTTTTTTCCGCGTCTGTTACTCCCTCAGTACGCAAATAGATTAGCACAAGAAAAGAAATTTGTTAATGGTTTTGAAAATGAGTTCATGATCTTATAATGAAACCATGATAAATGCTTCTATGTCCGGGAACGCACCGGCTATGTTCGGACCGATCCATATCTTATTTCTCCTGATCCTTTTTCCGGCCGGTTTCTGCATAGGAAAAAAGATCAGCCGGCTTTCCTATTCGGATCTATGCCGGGCTATCTTCCGGGCGGGTATTCTTCTTGCCTGTATGGAAATCTGGAAACAGATCCATGTATATACCGTAACGGAAGGCGGCCGGTTCAGCTGGTGGTGGTTCCCGTTCCAGCTCTGTTCGATGCCGATGTATCTCTGCCTCCTGCTTCCGCTGGTCAAAAGAAAAAACACTGTATTTGCCTTTCTTTCCACATACGCTCTCATAGCCGCGGTCTGTGCCCTGCTTTACCCGCAGGACATGCTGCGAAGTGATCCGGCACTGACACTGCACGGGTTTCTGTGGCACGGCATTATACTGGCAATCAGTTTCAGCGTGATCCTGTCTTCGTCGTTTTCCGTGACCCGGGAGGATTTACTGCGTGCTGCCGGACTGTTCCTTTTCCTTTGCGGGATCTCCGTCATCCTGAATATATATGGCTATTATCAAACTCCGGCCGGCGGCATATACCCCAATCTGTTTTACATTTCACCGATGCTTCCGTCACGGCAGCCTGTTTTCTCCATAATTGCTGAACACTGGGGCATCATTCCCGCTGACATCGTGTATATCCTTTCCCTGATCCTTGCGTCCGCGCTTACGGCTGTCCTGCAAAAAAGATGCCTGAAGTCTTCTCAGGCATCTCCGGATCCGGACTGAAAGAAATTGAATACTGTTCTGTACCAGTCTTCGCGCATCTCTTTCGTTGCATTGAATATTTCATGTTTTGATTCAGGGAATATCTTCAGTTCCACATATGGAGATTTTTCCTTCAGTGCCACCTGTCCTTCGGCACGGACCAGTTTGTCTTTTCCGGCCTGCAGGATCAGAACAGGCACTTTTATTGTGTCCGCGTTTTTCAAGACCTCTTCGGTTCCTTCGGTCGCGGCTTTGACCCATGACCAGGTTCCGCCCCATGTCTGATATGCAGGATCATTCAGTCTCTGCACGAACTGGTACTCATAGCGGTCCCTGTCCAGGTAACTGCTGTCTTCAAAAGCATATTCACCGTCAAACGCATGCTGGCCCGGTGCGTATTCTTCCCCGTTTCCCGCAATCCTGGTATAGACCGAAAGCGCATTGATCGCCCATTCCGGTACTTTTCCGAAATTGATCTTCAGCAGCGGTGAAGTCAGTACAGCCCTTTGGACAAGGAACGGATATTTTTCCAGAAGAAGCGCAGAAACAAGTCCGCCCATGGAATGACCCAGCAGCAGGATATCCCCGCTTGTGCACTTGCGGCTGACAAATTCCTGGATAAAGAAACGGACATCTTCCGTATAATCCCCGAATGTCTGTACAGATACTCTCTGATCTTTCTGGTTCCGCGGACGGCCGCTTTTTCCGTGTCCGCGCAGTTCCATAAAGAAGACCGAATATCCTTCCTGATAAAACCTGTACATCACCTCATGGTATTTGCCGAAAAACTCACAGAATCCGTGAACGATGACAACTGCAGCTTTTTCCTGCGGATGCAGGGCATAATAACAGGACAGCGGTGTGCCGTCATAGCCCCGGAATGTATCTTCCCGGACGCAATCGTTCAGAAACGGACGGATCTCTTTTCGTATATAATTCAAAAATTCATCATTCATGGCAGTTCCTCAAAAATCTTTCTTGTCTGTTCCGGATCGTTGGTGAATACAGCATCGATTCCCATCGCAGCACAGATCTTCAGATGTTCCTTTTCATCCACCGTCCATACATTGACATCCAGTCCCAGTTCATGCGCTTCCGCGACCACGCCGGGATACTGAATGTTATACAGCGCGGGATGGATGGCATTCATATTGTGCTTTTTCGCGTACGCAGGCATCCCGATGGGTCCGTCCTCATACAGGAAGGCTGTATATGCCTCCGGTTCAAGGTCTTTCACCTTCAGCATCGAGTAATGATTGAAGGAAGAATAAATCACTTTGTCCTTCATATTCTTTCTTTCAACGAGATCAAGGATCATCTGCTCGATCCCGTCATAAAATACAATTCCGGTCTTCAGTTCAATGTTTATGATCATACCGGTATCCGCCATCAGATCCAGCACTTCCTCCATCAGCGGGATCGGTACAGGTCCGAGACTGCTGTCCTTCTGATTGAAATTCATTGCACGGAGCCGGTCAAATGTCAGATCTTTGATCCACCCGCTTCCGTCACTCGTCCTGTCGACAGTCTCATCATGGCAGACCACGATCCTTTTATCTTTTGTCAGCTGGATATCCAGTTCGATCCCGTCGGCTTTTGCGCGTATCGCTTCCCGGAAGGAAGGAATGGTGTTTTCGGGCATCCGTGCGCTGGCTCCCCGGTGTGCCCATACTAAAGGATACTTTTTCATAATCTTATCTTATTCTTTTTTCCTTCTCAGATACAGATTTTACCGTGGAGAATTTTGTGAATCTATACGATAATAAATGCGAGAGGTAACTTCCTATGTTCAAAAATTTCAATAAACTGGAAAAATCCTGGATCTATTATGATATCGGAAATTCCGCTTTCACCATGATGGTTTCCACGATCATTCCCCTCTGGTTCAACACTCTGGCGACCAATGCCGGCATGGATCAGTCGCAGTATCTTGCCTATTGGAGCTACGGTACTTCCGCCGCCACCATCCTGGTCGCATTGATGGGTCCGATCTTCGGAACGATCGCGGACAACAAGGGATTCAAAAAGCCGCTGTTCATGACCGTCCTTCTGATCGGTGTTGTCGGCTGTGCCCTTCTGGGTGTCATGCCCAACTGGAGTTTATATCTGTTTACATACGTAGCCGCAAAAGTCTGCTATCAGGCTTCCCTGGTATTCTATGACAGTATGCTCACCGATGTAACGACTCCGGAGCGGATGGACCTGGTTTCTTCACAGGGTTATGCCTGGGGTTATCTCGGCAGCTGCATCCCCTTCATTGCGGCTCTCGCATTCTATGCCCTCGGCATGTTTGAAAAGATACCGATGAAAACAGCCATCGTCATTGACTTTGCGATCGTTGCCCTGTGGTGGCTGTGCGTTTCCGTACCTCTGATCAAGAACTATCATCAGAAATATTATGTTGAAGTCAGTCAGAACAAGGTTAAGGAAAGTTTCGCCCGTCTGGGCAGAACACTCTCCAGTCTCTGGAAAAACGACAAGAAAGTATTCTACTTCCTGATCGGTTTCTTCTTCTATATTGACGGTGTATATACGATCATCGATGAAGCAGTCGCCATCGGCCGTTCCTTCGGTTTCGGTGACATGATCCTGCTGGTCGTACTCCTTCTGACACAGGTCGTCGCATTTGCTTTTGCGACACTGTTCGGCAAGCTGACAGAAAAATACGATTCCGTATTCCTGATCACCATCTGTATCGCCGGTTATACATTTGTTGCCCTGTTCGCCCTGACGATGCACGCAGTATGGCAGTTCGGCGTTATGGCATTCGTGGTAGGCATGTTCCAGGGTGCGATCCAGGCACTCTCCCGGTCGTACTTCGCCCAGATCATCCCGGCAGACAATTCCGGTGAGTACTTCGGATTATATGACATCTGCGGAAAAGGCGCTGCGTTCATGGGAACCATGATGGTCGGCTTCACTGTCCAGGTCACACACAGCACAAACATCGCTGTCGGCACACTCGGCATCCTGTTTGTGATCGGCTATCTGTTCCTCAGAAAATCGGCATCAATGAAATAAAGAAACAAAAAATTGGAGTTAAAAAGCGAAGCTGTCCATGCTTCGCTTTTTATGACGTCTGTTTCAGAATGCCTGGATAATACATTCTGGTCATGATATCTGCCGCAATCAGCGGTATAAAGGACATGCATATCATCATGAGGATCAGCTGCGGGGAAACTGCCTGACTCCGGTAAAGGGAATATACTGCGGTACCGGCATATATGACTACCAGCAGAACAATGCTTCCGTAGTACATACTGATTTCCCTGTGCATGATCTTCTTTTTCTTTTCTTCTTCCGTGCCGATATAGGAGAGAATTGCATATTCACGCCCGCGCTCGGAAAGATCCGTTTCTACCCGGAACATGATC
>CADBPK010000149.1 GCA_902796465.1 uncultured Erysipelotrichaceae bacterium
ACAGACCGGAAGTGAAAGAAGCCGGCATGGGCTGGTACGTCTGGGGCGGACCGGAAGCACAGCTCGGTGAAGATCCGGTTTCCTATATTACAGGTGACAAGGGCGGTATCCTCAATCAGGAATACGGTTATATCGTTTCCCACTGCGGTTACGCGGATGCCGACCTCTTCAAACTGACAAGCTTTTCCACATGCAGGGTCAAGGATCTGGAAGCCATGACCAGCGATGAGGTAAAGAACTGGATCAGGGAAAACAATATCGAACTGGCAACATTTAAGGATCTGCCGGAGGAATGGACCGTATGATATACCGCTTCCCGGATGGCTTCATGTGGGGTGCTTCCACCAGTGCGTTTCAGGTTGAAGGCGGCTATAACGAAGGCGGCAGGGGTCTTGCGACTACAGATGTGCAGAAAGTACCTGAAGGCACAGCCGATACCAAAATAGCTGCAGATCATTACCATCACTGGCGTGAAGATGTCAATCTGATGGCAGAGCTGGGGCTTAAGACCTACCGGATGAGTTTCTCGTGGAGCCGTATCATGCCCGATGAAACCCTGGTGCCGAACAAGGAAGGTCTGGCTTTCTATGATCAGCTGATCGATGCATTGCTTGAGAACCATATTGAACCGTTTGTCACGCTGTATCATTTTGAATGCCCGCAGGCATTAGTCGATGCCTTCGGCGGATGGAAAAGCAGGAAAATGGCTGACGCCTACGCGGCCTACGCAGAAGTCTGTTTCAGACATTTCAAAGGCAGGATCAGGAAATGGGTCACGGTCAATGAACAGCTGATCGCAACTGCCGCCGGAAATCTCACCGGTAATTATGAAAAAGATCCGGTCAAAAATCTGAAAAACATCTGGCAGATGAGCTATCATGTTTCGCTGGCAGAGCACAGGGCATTTGCACTGCTGCGGGAGATCGACCCGGAAGCGCTGATTGGTCCGGTCTGTGCCATCCAGGTCGTATATCCGCACTCCAGCAGGCCTGAAGATGTGGCTGCAGCCTGGCAGGCAGAAGAGATGATGGAGTTTTATATGCTCGACATGAGTGTACGCGGCGCGTATTCCCCGTTTGTCACTTCCTATCTTAAAACGCATGACTTGTATCCTGAAACCGATCCGGCAGATGAAGCTGTCCTGAAAGGCTCTTCACCGGACTTCATCGGCGTGAATTATTATTTCTCTGTCTGCGCAAAGAAAAAGGAAGGACCTGTCAACTACAATCAGCCTCCTTTCTGGGTCTCCGATCTCTATGATATTTGTGAGAACCCATATCTGAAAAAAACAGAATGGATGAACATGGGTATTGATCCGGAAGGTCTGCGTACCGGTATGGAAAAGATATACCAGAGATATCAGCTGCCGATGATCATCACCGAAAACGGAATGGCAGTCAGTGAGGCGCCGGATGAAAACGGTGAAATTGTTGATACATACAGAATTGAATATATCCATGCGCATCTGAAACAGGTGCAGATCATGCTGGAAGAAGGCATTGATATCATGGGCTACTGTCCATGGAGTTTCGTGGACGTTGTCTCTTCCCATCAGGGATTTGCCAAAAGATACGGTCTTATCTATATTGACCGTACCGAAACAGATCCGAAGGACTGCGCAAGAATCAGAAAAAAGAGCTTTTTCTGGTATCAGAACGTGATCCGGCAGAATGGCATAGAATAATATTGATACAACAGGAGGAAGCATAATGACACAGGAATTCCTGATCGGGTCTGCCACAGCCGGCGGCCAGGTGGAAGGAAACAATATCAACAGCGACACATGGGCGCAGGAATACATGAAGACCGGAGGATATAAGGAACCTTCCCTCGATGCGGCAGATCATTATCATACTTACCGTGATGACATCCGCATGATGCATGAAGCAGGACTTAACGCTTACCGTTTCTCATTTGAATGGGCAAGGATCGAACCGGAAAAGGGGAAATTCGATGAAAAAGAAATGAACCATTATCTGGATATGGTCGATGCTTGCCGGGAATATGACATTGAACCGGTAATTACATTGCTTCACTTCACGTGCCCGAAATGGCTCATTACAGAAGGCGGATGGGAAGCGGACACGACACCTGATTACTTTGCGCGCTATGCGGAATATGTGGCAGAACATCTCAAAGGAAAGAATATCCGGTATATCGTCACCATCAACGAAGCCAATATGGGGACACTGATCGCCGGCTATCTGGAAAAGATCATGAA
>CADBPK010000150.1 GCA_902796465.1 uncultured Erysipelotrichaceae bacterium
TCATGCAGGATATATATGTTTTCCTCATACAGCCCGATGGGCAGTGTATCAACTTTCATACCGTTTTCCTTTCCAAGGTCCTCAGCGCAGCGGCATATAGACCGTAAAAGAGATCAGGCTGACAACCATAAGAAGTACGATGATCCATAAGACTGTAGCTGTCTTTGACTGGTTATGGATCCTGAGAAACGGATACGGTCCGTCTATCTTATTGATGTAATTCATATACAGCATGAGCACCCCGTACACAAGGGTCACAGCCGGCGGAATGATCATACCGCGCGCAGTAACATGTGCTTCCAAGAAACTGTACGATATGACATTCAGGAACGGGCATACAAGATGCAGGAAGAATCCTGACCTGCACCATAACAAGATATAGTCATTTTTGATCAATGGACGCAGGATGAATAACGTTACAAGACATGTCATCACCAGCATGCATACGGCCAGATAACGGAATGCCGTGATCCATGACAGCGGTCCGAAAACCAGCAGTAACGCAGCCGAAAACAGCGCTGCCACATTGGAGAGCTGGGTATAGTAGATCATCGAACCCAGCAGTTTTTCCCTGTCTACTGCCGTTATGCCCCAGATCTCGCAAAGTATGATCACAATGAGCAAAATGATAGAAATCATATGCATATTCATGTTTCTATTTTACCCGTTTCCTTTTCTCAATTAAAGTATAGCGAATCCTGCAAATCAGCCATAAAACAGTAATTCCGAAAAAAACAAGGGCTCAGAGAGTCCCTTGATTTTATATGTCCGGATCAGAGTGCCGCGACAACAGCTGCCTTGACATCCTTCATGTCAAATGTAGGTTCAAAGCGGGCGACGACCTTGCCTTCGCGGTCGATCAGGAATTTTGTGAAATTCCATTTGATATATGCCTTGTCGCCGAATGCCTTGTTGTTCATATCTGCGAACTTGTTCAGCGCGGCGTTCTTCAGGCCTTTGCCGAATCCTGCAAACGGCTTTTCCGTTGCGAGGAACGCATACAGCGGATCAGCTGTCTCGCCGTTGACATCGATCTTTTTGAACTGCGGGAATTCTGTTCCGAATTTCAGTGTGCAGAACTGATGGATCTCATCATCAGTACCGGGTGCCTGGTTTGCGAACTGGTTGCACGGGAAGTCGAGAATCTCAAATCCTTTGTCTTTCAGTTCCTTGTACATTTCTTCAAGCGGTTCGTAATGCGGCGTGAATCCGCATCCTGTAGCTGTGTTGACGATCAGCAGTACTTTTCCCTTATAGTCGGAAAGACTGACATCATTGCCCTGGCGGTCCTTTACTGTAAAATCATAAACTGTAGTCATTTTGAATCTCCTTCCTTATTCCTTGTTTTTATATCCCTGCCTGATGAGAAGTTCATACAGCAGGTCATAAAGCTGTTTTGCCTTTTCCGGCGGCAGATCGACACATCCCGCGGCTTTGAGCGGTATGTCTGACGCTTCCTTCTGCAGGGCCCTGCCCTTGTCTGTCAGCGTGATCACCACCACACGGTCATCCGCACGGGATCTCTGCCGTTCAACGTATCCGGCGCTTTCCATCTTCTTCAGAAGCGGTGACAGCGTCCCGTTGTCCAGCATCAGTTTTTCACCGATCTCCGTGACCGATATGCCGTCCTTTTCCCACAGTACGAGAAACACGATGTACTGTGTATACGTCAGTCCGAGCGGCTTCAGCAGCGGTGTATACAGTCCTGTCACATGCCTTGCGGCTGCGTACAGCGGGAAACACAGCTGACTGGACAATTTCATCGTCTCATGAACATCGTATTCCATGACTCCTCCTTCAGTTGTATTTGATACAACATATTTGTATCAAATACATTTATCCCTGTCAAGAATAATGTCCGGAAAATAAAAAAAATAACCGCAATGGTTATTTCTTCTCCTTATGCAGAGTCATTTTGTTACAGCGAGGGCAATACTTTTTGATTTCCATCTTCTGCTGATGTGTACGTTTATTTCTTGTACCAATATAGTTTTCTTCTCCACATTCTGAACACTTAAATGTGATATTCTCTCTCGGCATGGAAACGACCTCCTTACTTAATGCAAGAGTGAGTATAACATAAACATATTCTTTTTGAAAGCAGAAATCTTATCTTTATCGCATTATTTTGCGGAAAATAATGCGATAATAACAACGGAGGTATCTTTTGTGAAGCGTACAGAAACAAGGCCTATCTTCGTCGGCGGTCTGCAGATCGGCGGACAGAACAAATGCATCCTGCAGTCCATGACAAATATCCCGGCCAAGAACATAGAAGAAAGCACAGCCCAGATCCTGGATCTGGAAGCCAGAGGCTGCGAACTGATCCGCACAGCCGTACTGGATGAAGCAGATGCCCGCGCCATTGCCGGCATCAGGAAAAACATTCATATCCCGATCGTAGCGGATATTCACTTCAATTACCGTCTTGCCCTTCTCTCCATTGAGGCGGGCGCTGACGCGATCCGCATCAACCCCGGCAACATCGGTTCCCGTGAACATACCGAAGCAGTCGTGAATGCATGTAAGGAAAAACATATCCCGATCCGTATCGGCATCAACGGCGGATCGCTGGAAAAGCCCCTGCTGGAGAAATACGGCGGCATCTGTGCCGCGGCGATGATCGAAAGCGCGCAGAGGCATGTGGACATCCTGGAGGAACTGGATTTCCATGATATCTGCCTTTCCTTTAAATCCTCGGATGTTGAACTGACCATTGAGGCATATGAGCTGGCCGCAGAAACATTCCCGTATCCGCTGCATCTCGGCGTTACGGAAGCCGGCGGATTCACCGGCAGTGCCGTCAAATCCAGCGCCGCCCTCGGTACCCTGCTCCATGAA
>CADBPK010000151.1 GCA_902796465.1 uncultured Erysipelotrichaceae bacterium
GCTGTATCAACTGTACAGCGGACATGTTTCTGTTTCCAAGTTAAAGGATGTTGAGCTTGAAGACCTTCTGGGCAGAGATGAGATCCGCGTAAACAATGCAGAGATCTTTGAATCCCTGAGCGGGAAGACAGTCCTTGTGACAGGCGCCGGCGGATCGATCGGGTCCGAGCTTTCGCGCCAGATCGCAGCATCTGCACCTAAGAAGCTGATTCTTTTCGATATCTATGAAAATACGACTTATGATATCCAGATGGAGCTGGAAAGAAAATATCCTGAGCTGAATCTGGAAGTCCTGATCGGTGATGTATCCGACCGGGCAAGAGTTGTCAATCTGTTTGAAAAGCATAAGATCGATGTGATCTATCATGCGGCTGCGCACAAGCATGTGCCGCTGATGGAAAGCAGTCCGAATGAAGCAATCAAAAACAATGTATTCGGAACATATACCATGGCAGAACAGGCAGCGCTCGCAGGTGTCAGCCGTTTCCTGCTGATCTCGACAGACAAGGCAGTCAATCCGACAAATATCATGGGCGCTTCCAAACGTCTGTGCGAAATGGTAATCCAGATGATGAGCCGTAAATATCCGGATACGGTATTCATGGCAGTCCGGTTTGGAAATGTCCTCGGATCAAACGGATCCGTTATTCCGCTGTTCAAGAAACAGATCGCGGAAGGCGGTCCGGTCACTGTTACCCATAAGGACATCATCCGTTATTTCATGACCATACCGGAAGCTGTTTCCCTGGTACTGCAGGCATCCCATTACGCAAAGGGCGGCGAGATCTTTGTACTGGATATGGGGAAACCGGTTCGAATCGATGATATGGCACGCAACCTGATCCGGCTTTCCGGCTATAAACCGGATATCGATATCAAGATTGTGTATACCGGACTCAGACCGGGCGAGAAGCTGTATGAAGAACTGCTGATGGATGAAGAAGGAATGACCAAGACAGAAAACGAACTGATCTATATCGGGCATCCGATCGATATGAATGATGAACAGTTCCGGAAACAGCTGGAAGAACTGAAAGAAAAAGCATATGCCAACGACGACCATATCGAAGAACTCGTCATGAAGATCGTCCCGACATATCACAAGGAAGTCATTAAAGAATCATAAAAAGAACCAGATCGATCTGGTTCTTTTAGTATCCGATGGTGCGGTCGACCACGTGTTCCAGCGGTTCCCCGTTCATGTAATGCGCGAGGTTTATCCGGAAGATGTTCAGGACAAGATCCAGCGTCACTTCCGCATTGAATCTTCCGGAAATATGAGGCGTGATATAAACATGCTTTGTATTCCAGAGAGCGTGATTCTTCGGCAGCGGTTCCGGATCCGTCACATCCAGACAGACACCCGCAAGATGTTCATCCTTCATGACTTTCACAAGGTCATTTGTGACGATTGCGGATCCCCGTCCGACATTGACCAGAATACTGCCCGGCTTCATCAGGCGAAGTCTTCTTTCATCGAACATATGGATCGTTTCCTCTGTTTCCGGCAGGGAAAGGGTGACAATATCCGCTTCCGGCAGAAGGGAATCGATGTCCTTCATTGTATACAGGGCACTGACATAATCCGGTTTGTCATGCACGTTTCTTCTGATCCCGATGACTTCCGCACCGAGGGCATGCATCCTGCGGGCAACATTTGACCCGATATCTCCCATACCGATGCACAATACTTTTGAAGTAGTAATCGTATGTACGGATCCGAGGTTGATCCATTCGTGTTCTTTCTGCAGATCCAGGTAGCGTGCTAGGTTTTTCTGCACCATGAGCACACAGGCGAGAATATGCTCGGAAATAGCTGTTCCGTAGGCACCGGACGCATTTGTGAGCTGAATATCCATATCCAGATCTTTGTATGTGTTCGCACCGGCTGAATTGAGCTGGATCCATTTCAGATTCCTGCATTTTGAAATCTGGTCAAAAGTGGGATTGCCGAAGATTACTTCAGCGTCTTCCAGCATCTCATCCGTGATCGTATCCTTGTCACAGAATATCATTTCTGTGCCTGCGATATGTTCAAACTGCTGTTTCTTTTCTTCCGGTATCTGTGTATAAAATAAGATTTTCA
>CADBPK010000152.1 GCA_902796465.1 uncultured Erysipelotrichaceae bacterium
CGGATGCGACCTGATCCGGGAAGCCCTTCCCGGTGTAGTGGACGGTACGCTGAAAGGCGAGCCGCAGGGAGAAAACTATACGCTGGCAAGGAACATCGCGCCGGAAGAGGAGAAGGTTTCCTTTGCGGCGGAGGATGTGAATGTCATCTATAACCATATCCGCGGACTGATCGACTGGCCGATCGCCTACGGTATCATAGAAGGAAAGCGGATCAAGTTCTATGCGGTCCGGAAAAAGGCGGAAGAGAATGATCATGTACCAGGAACGGTCATGGGATTCGAAGACGGCTGTATGAAGATCGCATGCATGAAGGGATATCTCTATGTGAAGGAACTGCAGCCGGAAGGAAAATCCAGGATGGATGCGAAGGCATTTGCCAACGGGGCAGGCAGAGCACTGACAGGAAAGGTTTTTGAATAATATATGGACCAGAAACATATCAGAAATTTCTGTATCATAGCGCATATCGACCACGGGAAATCCACCCTGGCCGACCGGATCCTGGAAATGACGGATACGGTCAGCGAGCGGGATATGAAAGCGCAGATCCTTGACGAAATGGATCTGGAAAGGGAACGCGGCATTACGATCAAGCTGAATGCCGTGCAGCTGATCTATCACGCGGAAGACGGTGAGGATTACCTGTTCAACCTGATCGATACACCAGGTCATGTCGATTTCACCTATGAAGTATCCCGTTCCCTGGCGGCCTGCGAAGGAGCGGTTCTTGTCGTGGATTCCACCCAGGGCGTACAGGCGCAGACCCTGGCCAATACGTATCTGGCACTGGACAACGGACTGGAAATCATTCCCGTCATCAACAAAGTTGACATGAACAACTCCCAGCCGGATGTCACGAAGCACGAGATCGAGGAGATCATCGGGCTTGACTGTGAAAACGCGCCGCTGATCTCAGCCCGTACCGGACTGAATGTCAGCGCGGTACTGGAGAAGATCGTCCATGAGATCCCGGCACCGACAGGCAGTCCTGATGCGCCGCTGAAGGCACTGGTCTTCGATTCCTTCTACGATCCCTACCGGGGCGTCATTGCTCTGGTGCGCATCCGGGAAGGAAAGCTGAAAGTCGGAGACAAGGTCCGCTTCATGGCGACCGGTGCGGAATATGAAGTCAGTGAAGCCGGTATCCGGAACCCCAATGAAGTCAAGGTTTCGGAACTGGAATGCGGCTATGTCGGATGGTTCGCGGCAAGCATCAAATCCATTCAGGATGTCCGTGTCGGTGATACCGTCACATCCGTAAGCAATCCCGCATCAGAACCGCTGGCTGGCTACCGCAAACTCAATCCGATGGTTTACTGCGGTCTGTATCCATCCGATGCGGCAAAATATGAAGACCTGCATGATGCGCTTGATAAGCTTCAGCTCAATGACGCGTCCCTGCAGTATGAAGCGGAAACATCACAGGCACTCGGCTTCGGGTTCCGCTGCGGTTTCCTCGGCCTTCTGCATATGGATGTGATCCAGGAAAGACTGGAAAGGGAATACAACCTTGACCTGATCTGCACGGCACCTTCCGTTATCTATCATACGTATCTGACAGATGGTTCGATGATCGAGATCGACAACCCTGCCCGCATGCCGGATGCCGTACGGATCGATCATATTGAAGAACCGTATGTCAAGGCGGAGATCATGGTGCCGGATGATTATATCGGCGCGGTGATGGAACTGTGCCAGAACAAGAGAGGCATCTTCAAATCCATGGATGTCATCGATGCCGGCAGAAATATCATCGTTTATGAACTGCCGCTGTCAGAGATCATCTTCGATTTCTTCGACCGTCTCAAGTCATGTTCCAAGGGATATGCGTCCCTGGATTATGAACTGATCGGTTACCGCCGGGAAGATCTTGTACGTATGGATATCCTGCTGAACGGGGAGCCGGTGGACGCGCTTTCCGTGATCATCCACCGTCAGGATGGATATAAGCGGGGAAGCGATATTACAAGAAGACTGAAGGAACTCATCCCGCGTCAGCAGTTTGAGATCCCTGTGCAGGCAGCAGTGGGCGGAAAAGTCATTGCCCGCACGAATATCAAATCTCTGCGGAAGAACGTTCTTGCCAAGTGCTACGGCGGCGATATCTCCCGTAAGAAGAAACTGCTCGAAAAGCAGAAGGAAGGAAAGAAGCGCATGAAGAATGTCGGATCCGTAACGATCCCGCAGGAAGCCTTCATGGCGGTTCTCTCAATGAACGATGATCCCAAAAAATAAAGATCCGGAATATCTGTATCTGCATGTGCCGTTCTGTGAAAGCATCTGTTACTACTGTGATTTCTGTCATGTCGTCTATCATGCCGGCATGGCGGAAAAATGGCTGGACGCTGTTTCGTATGAACTGGAACAGCGGCATGTAAATCGAGAACTGAAGACGATCTACATCGGCGGAGGAACACCAACTTCGCTCTCTGCGGCGGAACTGGAGAAACTGCTTTGCCTGCTGGATCCTTACCGTGCACAGGTCAGAGAATATACCGTGGAAGTCAATCCGGGAACGCTGGATGATGAGAAAGCGGATATCCTGAAAAGACACGGTGTGAACAGGGTCAGCGTCGGCATGCAGAGCGGGAATGATGAGCTTCTGAAGACTATCGGACGGAAACATACATTTGAAGATGTCAGAAACTGCATCGGGATCCTGCGGAAAGCAGGGATATGCAGTTTTTCGCTGGACATCATGTACGGCCTGCCCGGCCAGACGATGCAGGATCTTGATGAAACGCTTGCGGACGCGCTCAGCCTGGAGCCGGGACATCTTTCCCTGTACAGCCTGACGATACCGGAGAATACCGTTTTCGCAAGACGCGGCGTACAGCCGGCTGATGAAGACCTGGAAGCGGATATGTATGAGCATATCGTCTCCGTTCTGACCGGAAGGGGATATGAGCATTACGAGATCTCCAACTTCGCGCTTCCCGGCTGCCGGTCTTTGCATAACCAGGCATACTGGCGTTATGACGATTTCTACGGGATCGGGGCAGGCGCGAGCGGAAAGGAAAACCATGTCCGCTATGACCATCCGTCATCCCTGAAAGCCTATATAGAAGATCCCATGCGGACCGACGATACTCCTCTTACGCTGAATGATGAGATGTTTGAGAACCTGATGATGTCCCTGCGGATGCGTGAAGGACTTGATATGCGTCAGTTTCAGGAAAGATACGGGGTATCATTTGAGCAGGTTTTCGGCACAAAAGCGCAGAGATGGATTGACGAAAAGTATTTAATATATGAAAATCAACATGTTCGGTGTACGGAAAAGGGGATGGAGATCCTGAATACCGTTCTCGCGGACATGATGGACGAGGTGCAGTGATATGCAGAAAATGAAGAAAAGCAAAACCAAAGCCCGCAGCCAGCGCGCCATTGAAATGGAACAGGCAAGACTGGCTGAGGAAGAGGCGATCAGACACGCCGCGGAAGTGAAGAAAGCCAGGACCGGCAATATGCTGAATACCATGATCTGCGGATACGGTCTTGCGGCAGGTATCCTGTCTATCTTATTTGATGTGATGTTCATCATTGCGACCATCGGATTAGTCCTTTCGATCATAGGCATGAAGAAAAACATCGACCGTAAGGACTCCATGGACTTCAAACTGGCATTCGCCGGCCTGATTGTATGCATTATTTCCTATTTATACAGAATTATCCCGATGTTTATACATTAAATGTGTACATTTTCAGTTGATGTATGCTATAATGCAAAGGCTTTTGTTCTGGGTCTGTCCGTACCTCTGACGGCTGACTCGGATCAGAACGATACAGAAAGAAAGAGGAGAAACAAATGTTAACAAAAGAAAAGAAAGCTCAGCTGGTTAAAGATTTCGGCCGCAGCGCCGGCGACACAGGTTCCGTTGAAGTACAGGTTGCGATGCTGACAGAACAGATCAACATCCTGACGGAACACCTGAAGGTTCACAAACACGACTATTCTTCCAACCGCGGTCTGCTGAAGATGGTAGGACGCAGAAGAAGCATGCTGGAATATCTCAAGAAAGAAGATATCAACCGCTACCGTGAACTGATCACAAAATTAGGACTGAGAAAGTAAAAAAGGGTTACCAAATAAACCTGGGGAAAGTTCAATCTGACCCGGGGACAAATTTGGGGTCTTAAAAGAAAAGAAGGCAATGAA
>CADBPK010000153.1 GCA_902796465.1 uncultured Erysipelotrichaceae bacterium
CGTTCGTAATGAATGAACATAGCAGAGGTATCCGCTCTTTTATATTTCTCGCAATGTGCCATGGATGGGATCCTTTCGTTTCGGTGATGAGTATCTCATGCAGAGATATGAGTGCCGAAGATGTGCCGGCAGGCGAGGGGGACAAGCCGTCTGGCTAAGACCCTCCGGAGGACAAGTGTAACCAACAGAGTTGGTGTAACTTGCTACACCAAGTTTTTGGTGTTGTCTTCACCTCCTTTGGAGGTTTTCTTTTCTGGTGATTTTCCTTGCTGCATTTTGGATTTACTAAGCACATTTCGGGCAGCATTTATTGCATTGCTGTATGTGCCTTTTCTTGCCTCAAAGATATGTGCATATACCTTGAGAGTCACTTCAACAGTGTCTCCGATTCTTCGGGCAATTTCCTGGATAGACAGATCTGTATAGTTGTACAGAAAGCTGACGTGGCTATGTCTTGCTGAATGGAATGTGACTGGCTTAACACCTGCTTTTTTCAGGGCTTTTTTAAAATTACTGCGCAGTGTTTCTTCCGGAAGGGAACGAAAGTCTCCGAATATGAAGAAGTTGTCCGTATATCCAGCAGTTTTCTTTTTGACTTCATGAAATTCTCTGATATGGTTTTCAAGCAAATGATCCATCTCAACAAAATAACTGTTTTTATTTTTACGTCCTTTTACTACAGTCCGTTTCTTTTCTGCGTAAACGATATGTTTATTCACGGATATTCGGGAGTTGAAATAATCTATATCATTCCATGTCAGCGCTAGAATCTCACCGCGCCGCATCCCTGTCCAGAAAGCTATCTCCCAAAGAAGCTTGTACATCGGTCGTTCTTCGCTGTTGATGACAGCAGAAAATTCCTGATAAGAGAGGTAGTCTGCGATCCGCTTGGTATGCTTTAGCCTGGGTATTCCTGCAAAAGGGTTCCTGTCGACATAATCATGGCGGACTGCATAATTAAAAACGGTGTTCATCTGTTTAAGGATTTTATTAGCAATGTTTGAACTTTTGCCGCTCTGCACAGCAGCACGCATCATCATTTCACAGTCGTAGCGTTCAAATTTATGCAGCGGTTTGTTCAAGAGCAGCGGTGCGATATGATTGCGGTGGATGGATTCAAACTCGCTGTAGCTGCGCCTGGAAGCATGCTCCTTATAGATCTGCAGTATTTCATTATGGACATTTAAATATGTGATATCAGATCTTAGCTTTTGCCGTTTTGATTCTATTTCTGCTGCTTTGGCATCACGCTTTGTTTTAAAGCCTCTCTGCTTCCTGTGAACACCAAATCTATCATGATATTCGTAATACCAGGTATTCGTTTTTTGATCTTTATTTACAGACATCAGGGGATGAGATTCCTTTCTCTAAGTTCATTCGTGATACAGGTCTGCAGATATTTTTCCGGAAACTCAATGTCTAACAGTTCTGAATGCATGCGTTCATAGATCCTGGAAATAATGGAAAATACCGTTGTGTCTGAGATATTGTGAATACTTTTTAATCGTTCCAGGCATGCTTTGGAAAAATCATCCGGTATATCTACAGATCGGCAGGAAGCAAGGATGAGATTAATGTTGTTTTCGGATGGATATTCCAGAAGAACTGGATCCTCTTCCGGAATAACTAATATTGGTTTTGTTTTGGAAGGAAGTTTTTTGGCTGTATTAGTCAAGAACAACTCTTTCAGATCCGGACGCTGTCTGAACAGGAGATCCCGGTATTTGCTTGGTTTATATTTGTAAGTCCGATATATTTTATCCAATTCATAAAAACCCTCAAGATAAACAATCATGTCTTCCAGACTGAGAGGAAAGACCATACGGCTGGCACAAACCTGAAGAAGAGCATTGCGGTCAAAATCTTCCGCTTTAATAATTGGAAAAACTTCACAAATGCCATCATGATCTACGGAACAGCAGATATCATGATATAAACACCGGGCCTCTACAGACATGTCATGATACTTTTTGAGCTTCCAAACTTCCGCAGGGACCAGTACTGCGCTGTTCATCAGTATCCCTCACTGGCGTATTTCCGGATCTTTTCTTCACTCAGAGAAAAGTATTTCAGAACGATATCCGGAGGCAGACCAAATTCACTGACATGCTTTCCTTCCAGAATCAGTTTATGGCAGATGTCGTTATACGCTTTTGTGGCTTTGGTGTAAGAACACGGAATGAATACTTCAAGGTCTTTTCTTGTAATAAAACCTTTTGCAATGATTTCGGCACGGCGGCTGTTAATATGGGGAACAGTTTTGGTTCTCATAATAAAGATCTCTCCTTTTTTAATATTTACAATTAGATTATTGCAGAATATTGAAAATAATCAATAATAAATATTGTAAAAAATCAATACAACGATTGTATAATATCATTATTGAACGAAGGGGAATACAGATGGAAAGAGAAACAATGAAATGCTGATAATACAATATAAAACGATTCATTATGAAGGATAACATTGATTAGGAAGTATGGACAGATATTGAAAAAAATCAATATAATGATAGTGAATATTATTATTTTTGGGGTGGGGGTTAAAAAATGTTTGATTGCGATGCTTATAATCTGAAAAGATTTGCCTTTGTGTTAAACCATCTTCGTAAAACATACGGAATGACACAGAAAGAATTGGCGAAAGCCGCAGACTGTAAACAGTTCGATATCACAAGATATGAGAATGCAAAAATGTATCCTCAAAATGATGAAATGCTGGACCGATTGGGAAAAGCAGTCGGTATGGATCCGTATTATCTGAAATATGGGATGTCTACTCTAGGCGGAAACAGTGTCAGGGAAACACCATACGGAAAAGAAATAGAAATGCATCATTTCAATGTGGATTATGAACCAAAATATGTGGCAGGGAAAATACCATCTATGATCAGGAAGCAGGAACTGGCTTCTGATGATAAGAAATTCGGAAAACTGATCCAGGATTTTCTGGTTCAATTGCCATTAGATGACAGGATTATCGTTTTGGAGCTGGTTTCATTACTCTACATGTTGCAGGATGAGGAATATGTAAAACAATTAGAGACCTCTCAGAAAAACTGGGAAGATTCTATCGACAGAAGAAGAAAGACTTTTCCGGAATGGCTGGTTGATAAAATAGATCTCTTTGACGCATCTGATAAAGACGGAAAATAGGATTTCTCTTTGCTCTATTCGATATATCATCATCTCTTATATTGAATTAAATTGAATTGATTTATGTTGGATTGAATTATGTTAGATTGTTGATATATAGGGGTTGGAATACAGAAATATCCCCAAAATATCCCCAATCTTTTCTGAAACAAAACAAAAAGCCCCATTTCAAGGGCTATGCTGTACCTATGGTGCCGACTACCGGATTCGAACCAGCGACCTACTCATTACGAATGAGTTGCTCTACCAGCTGAGCTAAGTCGGCAGTGCATTTATTATAGTAAATTATTGATTATTATTCAATCATTATTCTGCACACTTTGCGGATCAATTGCATTTCAGGAGAATGGATCATGAAAGAATTCTATATCAGAACAAAACAGGATATGATCGATGCAGTGAATGAATTTGGGTTCCTGCCGTTTTTCTCAAATGAGATACCGGGATTCTCCATTGAGGAGAATTGTGATCCTTCCGTCTATTTTTCAAAGGAACCCGGTGTTTGGGAATGGAAGGGACCGGTCATCCAGGAAACAAAATGCGCATATGGAAAATTCTTCCATAACCGCGCTGCGTTCATATCAAGAAACTGGTTCCGTGACTTTGCCAATTACAGAAGGGACGGATATGATTATGATTCCCGGGTCGATGAGGGGATCGCAAAACCCAATGAACAGTATCTTTATGATATTATTGCTTCACGCAGATCCATACTTTCCAAAGAAGCGAAAGCTGTCGGCGGATATGTAAAGCCGCGGAATACCGGTCAGGATCATTGGGAACCGCGCAAAGGATTTGACACCCTGATCACCAGACTGCAGATGCAGGGATATATTACGACCGTCAGCTTTGAATATGAAATCGATAAAAACGGGGATTTTTACGGATGGGGTATTGCGAGATACGCAACACCGGAAAACCATTTCGGAAAATACTTCACGAATCATGTTTACGACAGATCACCGCAGGAATCCTATCAGAGAATCATGCGGCACTTCAAAAAGATCCTTCCGGGGGTGAGCGAGGAAGAGATCATGTATTTTCTCGGATGAGATAAGGGAAAGGGAAATATGAGAAAAGACTACAAGATAGTTGTAGCGGATATCGACCGTACACTGCGGGATAAGAACGATGAATTCGGTGATGTAAACCGCAAGGCATTTCAGGAACTGCACAGAAGAGGTGTCCTGCTCGGACTGGCTTCGGGAAGACCGATCTGGCAGAAACTGATGGATCACGCAAAGGAATGGGAACTTGGTTTTGAATTTGACTTTATCATCGGTCTGAACGGCGGAGAGATCTACGACGCGGCAGATGATACCGTGACAAAACTCAATCCGCTGGAACCGGAAACGATCCGCTATATCGTTGAGAAAATGGAACCGGCACAGTGCAATCCGTTCGTATACCGGGAAGGCTATATGCTGGCAAGATGGGATGATGAACTGCTGAGGGCAAGCGCCAAGAGAAACAATAACGAATCCCGTATTGTAAAGGATGTATCCGAACTTTGGAAAGAACCGATCGGAAAGATCATGTACCGGACAAGAACGGTGGAAGAAATGGATGATGTTGTCGTGCCGCTGGCAAAGACGATCGAAAATGATATCTTCTTCTCCTTCAAAACAAGAGTGGATCTTCTGGAATTCCAGGACCGCCGCAACAATAAGGGAAACGGTGTCAAAGCTTATTGTGACAAGCATGGTATTTCCATGGAAGATGTCATGGCATTCGGTGATGCGGAAAATGATCTTGAGATGATGGAGATGGCAGGCTACAGTGTATGTCTGCTCAACGGTATGAAGGAAAACAAGGAGATTGCGGACGCGGTCACCGAATATACAGCCGGGGAAGACGGATTCGGGCACTGGCTCTTTGATCATTATTTCTGAAAATGAAACGGCGTTCAGCCGTTTTCTTTTGTCTGTATGATAGAATGCAGATAGATACAGCAAGAGGTATACGATATGAAAACAGTTGAGTTCTATTACGTCAGGCACGGTGAAACCCTCTTTAATGTACTGGATAAGATGCAGGGATGGTGTGATTCGCCGCTGACGGAAAACGGCATAAAGGATGCTGAAAGAGCGCATGATATCCTGAAAGATATTCCGCTTACCAAAGCATATACATCCACGAGTGAGAGATGCCGCGATACCTGCGCACTTGTTCTGGAAGGAAGAAATGTGCCGGTATTTGAAACGAAAGGGCTGAAAGAGATCAATTTCGGTACATTTGAAGCGATCCAGCAAAGCAGTCATATGGATGAGATCGGTCCGAGAAGACAGGCACTCCACTGGGAAGATGTCGGCGGGGACAGTTATGAAACCTTCAGCACAAGGATCCGGAATGCGTTTCAGAAGATCAATGACGAATGTGAGGACGGGGACCATGTGCTGATCGTATCGCACGGGGCTGTATGGCTCTGGATGCAGAAGATCATACTTGGTCTGGATATGGAAACATTCCGTAAGACCAAAGAAGAAAAAGGTCTTCCGATGATGCCCAACGGATACAACGGAACATTTGTCTGTGAGGACGGCGTATTCCGTCTGACAGGGATCCCGGGTATGACAAAAGAAGAAGTGGCGGCTATGTATGAAAGGAATGACGGCAATGAATAATGATGCGATCTATATCACCGGTCACCAGCATCCCGATACGGATTCCATTGCTTCGGCGATCGCGTATGCATTCTTCAAGAAAGCAAGAGGCATCAAGGCGATACCCTGCCGCCTCGGCCCGGTGAACAACGAAACAGCTTATCTTCTGAAACGGTTCGGTTTTGAGGAACCATATCTTCTGAAAGATGCCCGCAAGACGCTGTCAGAGATCACAATGGACAGCCCGGAATATATTACAAAAGAAACGACAGTACTGGAAACGATCCGCAAAATGCATGAACTGGACCGCAATTCCTTCGCGGTGCTGGATGATGATATGAAGCTTGCTGGTTATGTTTCCAAAAGCGATCTGGCCAACATCGGTCTCAGTGACACCGCGGCCGAGATCGAGCTTCTGCGGCAGACACCGGTGGAAGATATGGCCAAATCGATTGACGGCATTGTATTGTATACGGACGATCAGACACATATCAACGGTAAGGTATCCATCATTGCCCTCAACTCTTCCAAAACAGAGCATTATGATGTCCATAACAGGATCGTGATCTGCGGTCATGATCCGGAAGCGTTTGAAGACCTGATCCGGAAGGGAGCGGGAATGCTGATCATCGTATGGCCGAAAGAGATCCCGCAGTCAGTCATCGATACAGCGAAGGAATATCACTGTCCTGTGATCGTATCTGGGCATGGAACGATGAATACCAGCCGTTATCTGTTCCTTTCACCGCCGGTGCATCTGATCATGACAAAGAAACCGATCGTATTCCGGAATACGGAATATGCAGAAGATGCCCGTCTGAAAATGATGAAGAGCAGATTCCGCAGCTATCCGGTCCTGGATGATGAGAACCACCTGATCGGTTATGTATCCAGATACCATATCCTGAACCACAAACCGAGAAAGCTGATCCTTGTGGATCACAACGAATTCTCCCAGTCTGTAAGGCATGTGGAGAGCGGGCAGATCCTGGAGGTGATCGATCATCACCGGATCAGTGACTTTGCGACGACCCAGCCGGTATCCTTCCGGAGCGAGATCATCGGATCATCTGCCACTATTATCGCGACGATGTTCCGGGAAAACCAGATCCTGCTCACGAAAGAAATGGCCGGGCTCCTGCTTGGCGCAATCCTCTCGGACACACTGGTATTCCAGTCTCCGACGACAACGCAGAAGGACAGGGAATGCGCCAACATACTGGCCGCACTGGCTGATCTGGATATCGATACATTTGCGAACGAAATGTTTGCCGCATCCGCATCCGGGGAAAACCAGACGATCCGTGAAATGATCGTACAGGATATCAAATTCTATGAGATCGAGGATACACGGTGCATGATCTCCCAGGTCATCATTTCCCTGACAGACCTTATCAAAAGCCGGGAAAGCGAGATCATGACGGAAATGAACAAGCTTGTCAAAAGCAAGGATCTGGATCTTCTGGTCGTCGCGTTTACATCCGTACTGGAAGACGGGTCCGTGTTCTATGCGGCGGGAGAAAAGGCACCAATGTGTCTGGAATCCTTCTACGGAAATACAGAAGAACATACTTTGGTTAAAGGCGTCTTCTCAAGAAAAAAGCAGATCCTGCCGAAGATCACAGAGATCCTGCAGGGAAACTGAAAACATAATTCATATAACAGACAAACGGATACTGCCGGCGGGCAGTATCTTTTTTTTTGAAAATATTATGACGCAGCATATTGACAGATGTGTTTATACTGTATATGTTGGATATACACAGTTAGTGAGGAAATGCATGCGCCTGTTTATTGACAACAAAAGCGGAATACCGATCTATGATCAGATCTGTGCACAGATCAAGGAACAGATCATCAAAGGATCCCTGAAGGAAGATGATCCTCTGCCGTCGATCCGTAATCTGGCAAAAGATCTGAAGATCAGTGTTATTACGACAAAACGAGCCTATGAAGAACTTGAAAAGGAAGGGTATATCTATACCATCCAGGGAAAGGGATGTTTTGCGGCAGGAAAGAATCCGGAAGTGATCCGGGAACACTACCTGCGGCAAATCGAAGCACATATCGCAGAGATCCGGACGCTTGCGGATATGTGCGGACTGAGTGAGGAAGATGTACGCGAAATGGTGCATGTCATGTGGGAGGAAACAATATGAACGTATTGGAAATAGAACAGGTATGCAAGTCATATCCCGGGTTTTATCTGGATCATCTGAATCTGGCAGTCCCGGAAGGCAGTATCGTAGGCCTGATCGGGGAGAACGGTGCCGGCAAGAGCACGACGATCAAACTGATCCTGGATCTTCTGAAAAGAGATGAAGGGACGATCCGGATCTTTGGCGAAGAAAATAGAGAAAAGATCACGGATCTGAAAAATGATATCGGTGTGGTATTGGATGAAGTCGGACTGCCGGTCATGCTGAAAAGCGGGCAGATCGGAAAGATCATGAAAGAAGCGTTCCGTAACTGGAATGAAGAACAGTATCAGAATTATCTGAAGATGTTCGATATCCCGGAAGATAAGAAATTCTATGATATGTCCAACGGCACGAAGATGAAGCTCGGCCTCGCGATCGCGTTCTCGCATGATGCGAAACTGCTCATTCTGGATGAAGCAACCAACGGACTGGATCCGATCGTGCGGGACAAAGTGAATGACATCCTGATGGAATTTACCAGGGATGAAAAGCATTCCGTCCTGATCTCATCCCACATCGTTTCCGATCTGGAAAAACTTTGTGATTACATCGCATTCCTGCATAAGGGAAAACTGATGCTGTTTGAGGAAAAAGATATTCTGAATGAACAGTACGGCATCGTACACGCAGAGGAAGATATCCTTTCGCAGATCGATCCGGCCCTGATCATTCACCGGAAGATAACACCATACGGCGATGAAGCGGTCGTGAAGAAGGAAGGATTGCCGGCATCTGTCCAGGCATCCCCGATCGGCATTGAAGACCTGTTTATTATCATGTCCAGGGAGGCAGGTATATGAAAGCACTGATACGAAAAGATTTTTATGAAATTATGACGAATTTCCGCACGATCCTCGTTGTCCTTCTGTTCTTCGGAGCGGTTGCAGTCTTTATGAAAGACGCCCAGTTTATCACTCCCTATATGGTGATCCTGCCGGGTTCATTATCCTCTTCCGTAGTCAATCTGGAGGAGAGGGAAAAATGGAATCTCTTTGCCGGATCACTTCCGATCAGAAGAAAAACCGTGATCGACGGAAAATATGTATTTTCCCTTATCCTCGTCCTGATCGGCGCGGTTCTGGCAGCGATCTGCACAAACATCAGACCGGGACAGGTCTTCTCCATAATGGATTTCATTCTTTCGCTGCTTGCCTTCTTCTGCATCGGTTTGCTGATACCGGCGTTCACGCTTCCGGTCATGTATAAGTTTGGGCCGGAAAAGGGGAGATATGTCAGTATGTTCCTGATCATAACCTGCGTGTTGATCTTCGGCACTGGATCCTCAATGAAGATCTGGGAAACGATCGGCTCATTTCCCATCTGGGCAGGCGGCATCGCAATCGTCGTGGTGTTTGTCCTGTCATGGCTGCTCAGCATAAAGATCTATGAAAACAAGGAAATGAGCTGACTGATAACAGGTTCCAACATGATATGATCATTTGCTAAACTATATTCAAAGGAGAATGTAATTTTTATGGCTAGGTATGAGGTTCAGAAGATTGTATGTGAAAACTGTGGCAGACAGCATAAAGTGAAAATCTATGATGTTGTTGATGTCAGAAGAGATCCGAAATTAAAGAAAAAGGTAATTAAGGATGAACTGCAATTATCCCGCTGTCCTTTCTGCGGGGAATTTACCAGGCTTGATTATGATCTGACATATATAGATCCATCAAACATGATCACAATATCGCTTGCGAATACAAAAGATATGTATCATGAAGCGCTGGAAACGCTGGACCCGAGACTGCTGGATGAAGATGATCCGGAAGATGTGTTACTGAAAGCATATCTGGAAAACTCAGTCAGGCGTATCGTACGGAATTCCACACAGCTGGCAGAAAAGGCATTGATATTTGATAAAGGTCTGGATGACCGGGTCATTGAAATTATAAAAGTGATTTATGCCAAGTTAAAAGAGAATGACGGTATTGAAGATATGGTGTTCAATATCGGGGAGTTCAGTGACGGAAGTACGGAAATGTGCTTTCTGCCGCTGAAAGACGGAGTCATGCAGAATGATCCATATCCCCTGAAGGAAAGTACATATCTTTTAACAGAAAATGAATACATGGATCTTTTCACTTCCTTCCCGAACACCAATCTGGAAGTTGACCGGGATTGGGCTGAGGCTTTTCTGGATTATGCCGGGGAAATGCAGGCCGAAGAGCATGAAGTGGATGAAGATGCAAAGTTTGTCAATGAAGTGATGAACAAATACTATGCCGTGATGGATGATGAACCTGAAGCGGCGAAAGTCATCAAAGAAAACTGGGAAGAAGTCATGAACCGTGTTCTGAAGAAATGGGATACAGAGAAAGACGGTAGACCAACCCTGGAAGATCTTGAGAATGATGATTATGAAACATATCTGGGAAACTGGCTCGGTGATATCGATATGACATTGGGAAATGCAAAAGAACATGCATTCCGTATGGATTTTTCAGAAAATCTCCTCAATGTACTAGATCTTTCAGATGATCCTCTCATGTACTACAATACGCGGAGATCTTATATGGAATCTCTGGGAGAAGTACAGGGATTTGATAAAATGATGAATTACCTTTATGACTGGAAAAAGGAAGATTCGGACAGTGCATATCTTGCGGCAACTGAGATTTTTGAATATGAGATGAATCAGCAGCCGGAAAAGGCATATGAGCTTGCAAAAGAGTATATGTATATGCCTTTGAAAAAAAGCTGTGACGACTGGCTGTTTGATTCATGTGAAAACATTTTCTCCGAATATAATGATCAGAAAAGGCTCAAAGAAATCAAAAAAAGAAGAAAAGAGAAGATAAGATTTTATGAATAGACTGAACGAAGAAGATTCGATACTGTTTTATAAGTTGTTTTTTCTGATCATTGATTATGTAAATTACAAGAAAGACGTTGATCCTTCTCTCATTTTTAGGCCGGATCAGACAGCGGATGTCAATAAGATCATCAAAGTCGCAGATGTCTTATGGGAAAATCCCGTTATGATTGATCGCTTTCTGCGCACAGAGGGAAAAGATCTGACAAGCCGTGAAAAGAAGATCCTGAAAAGCTGGAAGAAACGAATCCGCGGCAGCTTTATCCTGGAACGTCATCTGAAAAATGGTTCAATTTTTCTTTCCGAGGACAATAAAGTTTATGAGGTTAAAGGAATCGTATCTACCTGGGATGAGATGTTCTCTTACAGAAAACCACCGATTTGGCTGGAAGGTACACTGATTCCGTTTGAAGACTGCATCATTTCTGACGGCCTGGTTTTTGAAAGACCGATTTATTTCAGAGGAGGGGCAAAGCAGATGATGAAAAACAATTATATGAATGCAAAAAAGAATGGAGAAATAATTACAGCTCTCTGAACAAAAATGACACAGTCTGAACTGACCGTGTCATTCTTTATATAAAGCACAATTCTGATTTTTTTACAGTTCCGCTATTATTTCCGGTGTCAGGGAACGGCAGAGCGCAAGGCCAAGTTTCACGGCATTCTGATAGTCTTCCAGGGAACACCAGCAGTGATGGCTGTGGATGTAGCGGACCGGAACGCCGATGACGATTGCCGGAACACCTTCCTGCATATTGATGGAAGCGCCGTTTGTCCCGCCGCCGGAGCGTACTGCCTCCTGGACAGGGATATTGTTCGCATGTGCTGTTTCCAGGGCGAATTTCTGGAAGCGCCAGTTCGTGATCATGGAACGGTCGATATGCCTCAGCATCGGTCCTTTTTTGAGAGCCGTCTGGATCATGCAGCCCTGTTGGAAGGTATCGTCCGCGGGACAGCCTTCGAAGCAGATCGCGACATCCGGCCGGAGATTCCGGCTGTTGATCCGCACACCGCGTTCGCCGACTTCCTCCTGGGTAGAGAAACTTCCGAGAATATTGCAGGGAAGATCTTCGTCTTTCAGTGTCTGCAGGATATCGATCATAGCAGCTACACCGATGCGGTCATCGAATGCCTTTCCGTAGAACAGACCTCTGGCTTCATCAAATGTACATGCGACATCCGGTACGGCAGGGGAACCGATCCCGATCCCGAGTGCTTCTGTTTCTTCTTTGGAAGTTGTGCCGCAGTCAAGGATCATGTCGGAAACTGCCGGCAGCCTGTTTCGCTCGGATTCATTCATGAAATGCGGCGGCTTTGCGGCAACGACAGCTTTCACGAGGTTTCCGTCTTTTGTGCAGATGGAAAAGGAACTGCTCGGGAAAGACGACATGGACCATCCCCCGATCGGCAGAAAGCGCATTGCGCCGCTGGGCATGACTGCCTGCACGATGGCACCGACTTCGTCCATATGTGCATCCAGCATGACGCGCGGCTTGTCAGAATCTTTTTCCTTTTCGACCCGCACATTGCGCATGGAATCTTTTTCCGGCGCATAATCTTTCAGCTGTTCCGCCACGAATGCTGCGACCTTGTCTTCAAATCCGGACGGGCCGAACATGTCTGATAATACTTTGATTTGTTCGATTGTATTCATTGTTTTCACCTTCAGTAAAAGTATAGTAACATGATTTCACCGAGGGGGCATATTCTTTTATGTATGAACACCCGCAGGTTATAATATAATGGAAATCCAGAAAGGAGGCCGGAAGAGAAAATGCTGCAGATCAAAGATATCCGAAAAACTTATGTCACCGGGGATTTTGTGCAGACCGCTCTTGCCGGCATCTCATTGAATCTTCGTGATAATGAATTTGTTGCGATCCTGGGACCGAGCGGATCCGGAAAAACGACGCTGCTGAATATCATCGGCGGACTGGACCGGTACGATGACGGGGATCTCGTGATCAACGGGATCTCAACGAAGAAATATACCGACAGGGACTGGGATTCCTACCGCAATCATACGATCGGTTTCGTATTCCAGAGCTATAACCTGATCCCGCATCAGACCGTTTTATCCAATGTGGAACTGGCCCTGACGATTTCCGGCATTTCGCGCGCGGAACGGAGGAAAAGGGCGGAAGACGCATTGATCAAAGTCGGTCTGGAAGACCATATGAACAAGAAGCCCAACCAGCTTTCCGGCGGCCAGATGCAGAGAGTCGCGATCGCGAGAGCCCTGGTGAATGATCCCGATATCCTGCTGGCAGATGAGCCGACCGGTGCCCTGGATACAGTCACTAGCATCCAGGTCATGGACCTTCTGAAGGAAGTGGCGGAAGAACGGCTTGTCGTCATGGTCACCCATAATCCGGAACTTGCGGAAGAGTATGCGACCCGTATCGTAAATCTGCGTGACGGCATGATCACCGGGGATTCCGATCCGTATGTGGTCGCAGATGAGATACCCGCTGTGCATAAAAACATGGGAAAAGCGTCCATGTCTTTTCTCACGTCACTCCTGCTCAGCTTCAATAACCTGAAAACAAAAAAGGGAAGGACATTCCTGACTGCCTTTGCCGGGTCGATCGGCATTATCGGCATTGCCCTGATCCTTTCTCTTTCAAACGGCGTCAATGAATATATCCGCAGTGTCGAGGAAGACACTTTGTCTGAATATCCCCTGGAAATCGATGAAGCCGGCGTCAATCTGACATCACTGATCCTGAACCGTACAAAGAAGGATGAAGGAGAGTACGAAGTCAGGGAACGGCATACACTGAGTACGATGTTCTCCAATATCCGGAAGAACGATCTTTTCGCGCTGAAACTCTATCTGGAGAGCAGGGACAGCCATATCTATGATTATGCGAACGCGGTCGAATATACCTTCACCGTAACACCGAGACTTTACCGGATGACAGGGGAGTCCTCTTACCGGCAGGTCAGTCCGAATCCGGCATTTTCACGTATGGGAATGAATTCGTCAGCGGCTTCTTCCGCCGCCATGTCACGGATGAATATTTTCAGTTCCCTGCCGGAAGATGCCAATTTATACAAGGAAAAATATGATATCCTGGTCGGCAGATGGCCGGAAAATTACAATGAATGCGTGGTCGTCCTCAGCAATGACCAGATCGTTTCCGACCTGACGCTGTACACGCTGGGACTGAAGGATCCGAAAGAATTCGACAAGATGATGGAAGCCTATTCCAAAGGGGAAACCATGGAATTTGACGAGGAGGAAAAAACATTCCTGTTCAATGACTTCCTCGGCATCCAGTTCCGGATCGTGGACAATGCGGACTGCTATGAATATGACAGTGAATACGATGTCTATGTTGATAAATCCGACAATAAGGACTACATGCTGAAGAAGATCCGGAACGGGGAACCGCTTGAAGTAATCGGTGTGGTGAAACCGCACAGTGATGAAGATGCGATGCTGCTGGGAACAGGGATCTGCTATCACCATTCCCTGGATCTGTATGTGATGGAACACGCACAGAACAGCGAGATCGTAAAGAAACAGCTGGCTCATCCGGATATCAATGTATTTACCGGTAAGGATTTTGCGGATGAAGAAGCGTCTGCCTTCAACATGGAAAGTCTATTCACAATCGATACGGAGGCTATGGCAAATGCTTTCCAGGTGGATGCGTCGGGCCTGAATATCGATCCGTCTGCTTTCTCCAATATCAAAATAGATCCATCCGCCATTTCCTTTGATATGTCGGATTTCAACGTGGATATGGGGGAAGCAGGCCAGGAACTGCTTTCCAATATGATGAAAAACATAACGGTGGAGATCTCTTCGGAAGAGATGCTCAAGTTATTTGAAACAGTGCTGAACAGTTATCTGGACAAAGCTGCTGAAGATCCTTCGACCGATTACAGAAGGCTCGGTGAAGCAGTTCAGAAATATATGCTGTCGGATCAGGCACGGAACATCCTCCGGGAAGATACAGCCGCCCTGATCAATGAACTGGGCATCGTCGTTCCTACCGAACAGGACCTGACGGCGATGGTAGCGGATATCATGTCCGGTTATCCTGCTTATGCAGCGGAGCATATGAGCGATGATACCGATCAGGCCGCTCTTATGGCGGAATATCTGAGCACCCAGGAAGTGCGCGGCAAGATCGCTTCCTATGCACAGGGATATGCAGATGCCAATCAGGATATTGCTGTTACCGAAGAACAGATCACAAAGATCCTGAATGATATCTATCAGGGTTATGAAACATACGCGGAAGAGAATAAGCTGCCGGATCCTTCTGTCATGGCATCTTCCTTCATGAAGTATCTGGATACCAATGAAGGCAGAAAACTGCTGAATGACGGACTGAAGAAAGCAGTGAATATTGATGAGATCGAAAAGGAACTGCGGAAGGCCTTTTCGGAAACGATGTCAGATTATTCCGGCAAAATGCAGTCACAGATCGAAAAGATGATGAAGCAGGTCATGGGTCAGATCGGAAACGGCGTTTCAGGCGCCATGAAGAATATGATGACGCAGTTTATGAACAATATGCAGAACATCTTCCATGTGGATGTGGATGCGTTCCGAAATGCGATCCAGATCAATATGGACGCGGATTCCCTGCAGGAACTGATGATGTCCATGATGACTTCGGAAACGGCAACATATGAAGGCAATCTGACCAAGCTGAATTATGCGGATGAAGATATTCCTGCAGCCATCTACATCTATCCGAAGGATTTTGAAAGCAAGGGGCAGATTATCAATATACTGGATTCCTATAATGAGCGGATGGAAGCGGCAGGAGAAGATGATAAGGTGATCACCTATACCGATTACGTCGGTGCCCTGATGTCATCCGTCACGAATATTATCGACACGATCAGCTATGTGCTGGTTGCGTTCGTTGCCATCTCCCTGATCGTCTCCTCGATCATGATCGGCATTATCACATATATCTCCGTATTGGAAAGAACGAAGGAGATCGGTATTCTGCGGGCAATCGGTGCTTCCAAACGGAATATCTCGCAGGTATTCAACGCAGAAACATTTATTATCGGTCTTCTTTCGGGCGTGCTCGGCATCCTGATTGCGGCACTTCTGCTGATTCCGGGCAATGCCCTGATCCATGCCATCAGCGGGAATACGGAAGTCAATGCGATCCTGCCGGTAGCAGGTGCGCTGATCCTGATCGTGATCAGTGTCCTGCTGACGCTGATCGGCGGTATTATTCCTTCCCGGAAAGCCGCGAAGAAAGATCCAGTTACAGCACTGCGTACAGAATAAAAAAGGGAAGTTACTCCGTAGCGGAGTCCTTCTCTTTTTCTTTGTCTTCCTTTTCGTCTTCATCTTCGTCTGTCTGGTCTTTATACCAGAGAGCTGCAGCGTAGGAATGAACGAATGAAACGTACAATATGCCGGCAGCGATGGCCGCAGCCGCAGCCAGTTTTCTTCCGATAGTCGGAGTCAGCATTTTCCTGTCCTCCTTTTATTTCTGTATCACATCGATGATCTCACCGACAAACATGTAATGCGGATGCCAGTCTTTATAGATCCCTTCCGAGATCTCTTTGGCGAGCAACTCTCTGTGGAACTGGTCTGCGTAGAGTTTTTTGCAGACAAATGTCAGTTCTGCTTCCTGAAAAGTAACGGTGCCCTTTACCTCCTGCGGATGCAGGGAAGTCATGGCCACCTTGTCCTTGTCCCTGCCGGAGGTTGTGCCGAGGACCTGCAGGTCCCTGCGGTATTCCGGCGGGAAGAACGCAACGGTAAACAGTTCGTTTTTCATGAGATATTCCCATGTATAGCGGTCTTCGTTGATGTAGATCGTCACGATGGTGCGGTCATTGTCCCAGATACTTCCGAGGGAGCCCCAGCCGATCGTACAGGTGTTGAAATCATCCGGTGAACCGGCAGTTGCCAGTGCCCACTGTTTGCGGAACATCTCAAAGACCTTGTATCGGTTTTCCTTGTAACTCATAATGATATCCTCCGGTTTCTGCATTAAAATTCGTGAATCAGCGCATTGAAAAATTCATGATATGACATGATTATCTGTTATGATAATAGTAACATAAGGAGTTCATCATGAAAGGAAAATATTTGTCCGTTCTGATTGCAATGTGCGGACTTGCGGCAAGTTCCGTCGGTGTCATGGTCAACGCTGCAGGTGTTTTTTATGCACCGATCGCGGAAAGTCTCGGCACCGGCCGCGGGAATATTGCCATGATGATAACGATCTGTTCGATCGTTGCGTCCATGGTAGCGATGGTCGTTCCGAAGCTGATCAGGGAAACCAATCTGAAACTGATCATCATAGTGGCGACTGTATTGATGGCAGGGTCTACGCTTCTTTACTCCCTGTGTAATTCTCTCTGGCAGCTCTATCTGCTGAGCATCATCCGCGGTTTCGGCGGCGGTCTGATCAACTTTGTTCTGATTACCATGATCCTGAACCAGTGGTTTTTTGCCAAGCACGGTGTGATCACAAGTATTGCCATGGCGTTCAGCGGTGTTCCGGGTGTGGTTCTTTCACCGATCTACACAAGCATCATCAATTCTTCCGGATGGCGCACGGCATATGTCGCGGTAGCTGCTTCCATGGTCCTGTTCAATCTCCCGGCAATTTTGCTGAAGTTCTCGCTCCGTCCCCAGACAAGCGGTCTGCAGCCATACGGCTATGAGGAATTCCAGAAACTGCGGGAAGAAGGAAATGTCCTGCATGATGACAGATCAAGTGCCGGCTTCAGTTTTGCCAATCCGAAATTCATCCTGGCAATGATCGTTACGATCATGATTTCCATCGTAGCGGCAGTTCCGCAGCACTTCCCGGGCTATGCCACATCCATCGGGCATTCCGCAGAAGTCGGTGCGCTCATGCTGTCGGTCAGTATGGCTTTCAACATTCTTTCCAAACTTGGACTTGGTATTCTTTCCGACAAGGTCGGTGTCTATAAGAGCGTTATGATCATGGTCTGCGTCAATATTGTCGGTATCCTGTTCCTGCTGTTCATCAATACGGAATTCACACTGTACGCCGGTGCAGGCATGTTCGCTTTTGCCTTTGCGGTCGGAGCGGTAGGATGCGCGATGATCACCGGTCATCTGTTCGGAATGGAATATTACAGTACCGTTTATCCTGTACTGAGTTTTGTCGGCGGCATTGCGAATGCGCTCGCAGCTACATTGGTCGGTTCCCTGTACGATGTTACAGGTACATACCGTGTCAACTTCTGGCTGGCGCTGGGATGCCAGATCATCCTGCTCATAGCATTTAACCTGGCATGCCTGATCCGTAAAAAGGAAAGAAGAAGCGGAATCGAGATTTAAAAAACCTGTTTTCAACAGGTTTTTATAGTTTCATCGTATAGCCGTAATGGGTCGCTTTCATGCCGAGCCGTTCATAGAAGCGGTGCGCATGGATCCTTCTCATGTTGGTCACAAGCTCGATCTGTTCGCAGTTTTCCGCGCGTGCAGTACGGCAGGCCTCCTCGAAAAGAGCTGTTCCGGTTCTGCGGTTCCGCTCTTCTTGCAGAACACAGAGTTCAACGATTTCTGCAATTCTGCGGCAGTGATGGAGATGATATTCGATCCGGATATTGCACATGCCGGTGACGATGCCGTCTTTCTCTGCCACCAGGCACCTGTATCTGCCGTCTTTCTGCTGGCTCTCAAAAATCTCTTTGAAACGTCCGTAATCAAATTCCGTTTCTTCCAGCAGGCAGATCAGCCGGTATACGTTTTCGGTATCTTTCATTTCAGCAAGTCTTATCATATTCCTATTTTATCATTTCATCAGAATAGGAATCGTCATTAATTTGTCATCATCACTCATTTAACAGAAGGAGGAATTAATAATGAGTTTTCCAAAAGGGTTTCTTTGGGGCGGCGCAACAGCTGCGAATCAGTATGAAGGCGGATACATCTCCGGCGGTAAAGGTCTTGCGGTTGCGGACACCCTGACCGGCGGCGACGGTATTCACGGCATCCCGAGAAAATTCTCTATCATTCTCGCGGACGGCACAAAGACGACATTCGGCGGACGAGATGAGATTCCTGCCAGTGCCAAGGCATATGTGGATCCTGACGTCTATTATCCGAGCCATGAAGCGACAGATTTCTACCATCACTGGAAAGAGGATATTGCGCTGTTTGCGGAAATGAACTGCAATGTTTTCCGTCTTTCCATCAACTGGACCCGTATCTTCCCGAACGGCGATGACGAAGTACCGAATGAAGAAGGTCTGCAGTTCTATGAGAATGTGTTCAATGAGTGCCATAAGTACGGCATTGAACCGCTGGTAACGATCTACCATTTTGACTGCCCGCTGCATCTGGCAAATGAATATGACGGCTGGGTAAGCAGACATACAGTCGATGCGTTTGCAAAATACTGCCGTACAGTATTCACACGCTATAAGGGCATGGTCAAGTACTGGCTGACGATCAATGAGATCAACATCAATACAAACTTCATGATGAACGGTGTACATGAACACATCTCCAACAAGCAGAATGCGGAACAGTGCAGATGGCATCTTTTCGTAGGAAGTGCGCTGGCTGTAACGATCGGTCATGAAATTGATCCGAATAACTTCATCGGTCTGATGATTGCCCATGGCGCGACATATCCATATTCCTGCAATCCGGAAGATGTCTTCTGCGAGATCACAACAGCGCATGACCAGAAATGGTTCTACGGCGATGTCCTCTGCCGCGGCTACTATCCGGCCTACAAGATCAAGCAGCTGGAGAGAGACGGTATCGTAATCAAGAAGGAACCGGGTGATGATGAGCTGCTGAAGAAGGGTGTAGTAGACTTCTATTCCTTCTCATACTACAGCTCCGCTACATATGCGGCACATCCGGAAAAGATCAAACAGGTGGAAGGCAACCAGGTAAGAGGTCTGCAGAATCCGTATCTGACAGCTTCCGAATGGGGCTGGACGATCGATCCGCTCGGACTCCGCATCAACCTGAACCAGATCTATGACAGATATCAGCTCCCGATGATGATCGTTGAGAACGGCCTCGGCGCGATCGACAAGAAGGAAGAAGACGGATCTGTCCATGATTCTTACAGAATTGATTATATGCGCAAGCATATCAAGGTCATGAAGGATGCCATTGAGATCGACGGTGTTGATCTGCGGGGCTACATGCCGTGGGGTCATATTGATCTCGTATCTGCCGGAACAGGTGAAATGAGGAAGCGTTACGGTTTCATCTACGTTGACAGAGATGATGACGGCAACGGCGATTTCTCCCGTTCCAAGAA
>CADBPK010000154.1 GCA_902796465.1 uncultured Erysipelotrichaceae bacterium
CGGGGATCCGCATTCCAACAATTCCTTCCAGCTGAAAAAGATCGGCAGCGCTTCCGGCATACCGGAAACCTATCTGATCGAGAGCGCGGAAGAGATCGAAGAAGACATGATCAAAAATAAAAACCGCATTGCCGTGACATCGGGGTCTTCCACCCCCAATGCCCTGACAACGCAGGTCATTGATTTTCTGAAGCACTATGCGGAAACCGGTGATTTCACCAGGCCTTCCGCGAAGGATATCTCAATCCTGTAACGCTTTTACTTCCTCCGGTTTCAGCGGCCGGTATTCTCCCGGCTTCAGCGCCGGATCCAGGACCAGCGTCTTCATCCTGAGCCGCTTCAGGTAAGTCACCTGATTGCCCATCGCCAGGAACATGCGCTTGATCTCATGGTATTTGCCTTCCGTGATCACGAGACGGCAGGCATGGTCGCTGACCTTCTCGTACTTCGCCGGACGGAAATTGTCCGCCCCGCTGGAGATGCCGTTTTCCAGCATTTCCACATCATAGGCAGACAGAGGAATACTGTGTTCCACATAGTATTCCTTTTCTATGTGGTTTCTCGGTGAGAGGAGCTGATGCGTCAGTTCCCCGTCATTGGATATCATCAGGAGACCTTCCGTATCCTTGTCCAGTCTGCCGCACGGGAACAGGCCTTTGATATTCTCATCGATCAGGTCGATCACGGTCGTATCCCTGCCTTCTGTGGCACTGATCACCCCTGCCGGTTTATTCAGCATGAAATAGAAGTATTTCTGATAGGTGACAGGTTTGTCATCAATCATCAGTTCATCCGTTTCTTCCTGTATATGCACGGTCGGGTTTGTGATCACTTCCCCGTTGACTCTGACACGCCCGCTTTTGATCAGGCGCTTCATCTCATTGCGGGAACCGTAGCCGATATTGGCCAGGGCTTTATCAAGCCGGATCATATCACGCACCCCTGTGCAGGAACCGGTTCGCAATCTGTTTCAGATCCATATGGAATACTGCCTGCGGCAGCTTCATCAGGTTGGTCGTATAAATATAGACCAGGATACCGAGAATGCCGTAGCCGGCCAGCATTGCCAGGGCGATCAGACGCGGCTGGGAGACGATATCCAGACCGGCAAAGCGCAGCAGTACGAATACGCCGTTCATGGCAAGACACGCCGCAGCCATCTTCAGACCGCGGACAAAGATCCGGGCATAGGCCGCATCGAATTTGTTTTTGATCTTGGTCAGGTTCAAGAAGATGATCGTAGCCGAGCAGAGAATACTGGAAATGATCGCGCCTGTATAACCGACAAATTTGATCAGCGGGAAGAAGGTAATGCACTTGACCGCAAATCCCACGCCGAGGTAGATCAGGCTTTCCTTCCTGAATTTCAGTGTCAGCATCATCGAGTTGGTGATCGGTGAGATCGTTGTCACAAGGCCGAGCAGGCTCGCCCAGCGCAGACAGGTGGTTCCGTACGCCAGTTCCCCTGCCCCGTACATGACATAGTATATCGGCTCTGCCAGAACGCACATGCAGAAACAGATCGGCAGCGCGATATAGAGCACGATATCAAGACAGTCCTCGATATTTTTGTTCAGGCCTTTCCAGTCCCTGTTTTCCAGTGACAGTGTCATATACGGAACGACACCGGCGGAGAAGCCGATGGAGAGCACCTGCGGAATGGATGTCAGCTTGTCGCAATTCGTTTCAATAATACCCAGCAATAACATCGCGTCATTGGGGTTCATGCCCATGGCGGTATTGGTGCGGATAAAGAACTGCGTATCGATCAGCGTCTGGCTGTTGCCGAGGATCGCCACAAGCAGGTACGGGATGCCGTAGGCGATCAGTTCCTTCAGGATGAGCCCGGCATCTTCCGCTTCCGTCTTCTGGAATCTCGCGGCATTCTTCACAGCCGGATAATGCCGTTTATCGAAATAGATATAATAAGCCAGGGCACTGGCGCTTCCGATGGAAGTAGCCAGCACGGCGGTATAGATCGCGTTGATCCGGTCATAGTGCAGGACATAGACGAGCAGCCAGCCGAAGAACAGCAGCGCCGCGACACGGCAGAACTGTTCGATGACCTGGGAATCCGCGTAGGATTTCAGTTCCTTCATACCCTGGTAATAGCCGCGGTAGCTGTAGAGCAGCGGCACGACAAACAGGGCCAGCGACAGGATGACATATGTATTCTGCATCTGCCGGATATTCTGTTCCGACAGGCTCCCCATGGCCGATACAGCCAGCGGTCCCGACATCAGTATGAAGATGACCGCCATCACGAAGCCGAATACCATCAGGAGCGCCGTGGAAAGCTTACGAACCAGGACGACTGTCTTGAAGTCATTCTTATTGACGTATTTCGCTACGATGGCCGCCACCGCAAACGGCAGACCTGCGGAAGAGATCTGCAGGAGCACGTTGTACCAGGTATAGGCCGCCGAGTAGAATGCCATGTTGCTCTGACCGGCAATGGATTTAAACGGCACGACGTAAAAAAGGCCGATGAGTTTTGACAGAAATACACCGGCACTGCTGGTCAGGGACCCGGCAATAAATGACTGTTTGACTTTATTTTTCTGCGGTTCCGTCATCTTTCACCTAATCCTTGTATTTCAGCTTCCTGGTCAGGAACTCACGCGTCGTCGTCTTGCCCGTAGCGTCCTTCCACTCCACCATGATATGCAGGGTGATCGTCGGCTCACTGCTTTCCCCGCTGATGACGAGGCCTTTGACAAAGCCCTGCTTGCTGTTGACCTGGCCCGGGATCAGGCAATAGGAAAAGGAATCAAAGATCCCCATGGAGGGCATGATCTTCTCCGCATCCCCGAC
>CADBPK010000155.1 GCA_902796465.1 uncultured Erysipelotrichaceae bacterium
CATGCCATAGCGGGATTCAGGAATAAGGACCTTGTCATCCTGGAAGAAGAATTCCGTAATAACAGCACCCGGTTTATCCCTGTCAGTGATGACGGCAGCTGGGGCGAAAAAGGTCTTGTGACAGATGCCCTGAAGAAGCTGATCGAAGCAGGGGAAGAATATGATGAAGTCATTACGATCGGACCGCTGATCATGATGAAGTTCGTCTGTGCCCTGACAAAGGAATACGGCATCAAAACGGTTGCGAGCATGAACCCGATCATGATCGACGGAACGGGTATGTGCGGCGGATGCCGTCTCACAGTCGGCGGGGAAACAAAGTTTGCCTGTGTAGACGGTCCTGAATTTGACGGTCATCTGATCGATTTTGACGAAGCGATGAGCCGCGGCAGAATGTATGCGGCATTTGAGGCAAAGGCAAGGGATGAAGCCTGCCGCCTGCTGAACGGGAAAACAGGAGGATAACAGAATGGCTATTGATCCGAAAAAGCATGAAATGCCGGTACAGGATCCTTCCGTACGGGCACACAATTTCAACGAAGTAGCTCTTGGTTATACAGCTGATATCGCAGTCGCGGAAGCACAGCGCTGTCTGAACTGCAAAAACAGACCGTGCGTTTCCGGCTGTCCTGTTAATATCCGTATCCCGGAATTCATCGGCAAAATGAAAGAAGGAGATTTCGAAGGCGCATATCAGATCATTTCCGTAGACAGCTCCCTGCCGGCAGTATGCGGCCGTGTCTGTCCGCAGGAATCCCAGTGCGAAAGCAAATGTACGCTGGGCATCCGCTTTGAACCGGTCGGCATCGGAAGACTCGAGCGCTTCGCTGCAGACTGGCACCGTGAGAATGTCCAGGTTCCTGCCGTCAAACCGGAAAGCAACGGTCATAAAGTTGCCATCGTCGGCTCAGGACCTTCCGGTCTGACATGTGCCGGTGATCTGGCAAGAAAAGGATATGAAGTAACGATCTTTGAAGCGCTGCATACACCGGGCGGCGTGCTTGTATACGGCATTCCGGAATTCCGTCTGCCGAAAGCGATCGTCGCGAAGGAAGTTGAAGGTCTGAAGGAACTCGGCGTCAAAGTCGAGACCAATGTCATCATCGGAAAAACACTGACAGTTGATGAACTCCATGATATGGGTTTTGAAGCAATCTATATCGGCTCCGGTGCAGGGCTTCCGAGTTTCATGAATATACCGGGTGAATCCCTGAACGGCGTATATTCCGCAAACGAATTCCTGACCCGTTCCAATCTGATGAAAGCTTATCTGGATGATCCGCAGACACCGATCATGAAGGGCGGAAAAGTAGCGGTCGTCGGCGGCGGAAATGTCGCGATGGACGCTGCCAGGACAGCTCTCCGTCTCGGCGCGGAAAAAGTATATATCGTTTACCGCCGCAGCATGGAAGAGCTTCCGGCCAGAAAAGAGGAAGTGGAACATGCCGAAGAGGAAGGAATTGAATTCCATCTTCTCTGCAACCCGGTGGAGATCCTCGGCTATCAGAATCCGGATGACAGGAGAGATCCGAAGAACGGATTTGTCAGAGGGATGAGATGCATCCATATGCAACTGGGAGAACCGGATGAAAGAGGAAGACGCCGTCCGTATCCGATCGAAGGTTCCGAGTTTGAACTGGAACTCGACTGCGTCATCATGGCGATCGGTACATCTCCGAATCCGCTGATCCGCAATACGACGGAAGGTCTCGATGTCAACCGCAGAGGCGGCATCATCGTCGATGACAACGGCAAGACATCCCGCGAAGGTGTTTACGCCGGCGGTGATGCGGTGACAGGTGCCGCAACGGTTATTTCGGCGATGGGCGCCGGGAAGACAGCCGCCGCCGCGATCGACGAATACCTGAAAAACAAATAATATTCTGTGAGGCAATCTTCCGATTGCCTCTTTTTTTAAGTACAATGAAAAAAAGGAGACTATTCATGATACGTATAGCAATCTGCTGCGGCGGCGGGTTTTCATCATCTGCCCTCGCTGCCCACCTGGAGAAGGAAGTTCAGGAAAAGAATCTTTCCGACCGGGCAACATTTATTTTTATACCTATTTCCCTGCTTGCAAAAAGACAGGACGAAGCGGATGTGGCCATGGCCTGTCCGCATACGGAATGGAAAGTAAAGGAAGACAGCAAAAAAGGACTGTATCATATCCCGGTCACGATCATTCCGCCGCGTCTCTACGGACTTATGCCGGCCGATGATTTCGTGGATGATGCGGAGGATATTCTGGAGCTCTGGAAACAGGGCGGCACCAACATGATGACATTTCCGGATGAACCAAGACCGCTGGCTGTGAGAAGGACAGTCTCCCACAGAAGATGGCTGAAAGGGGAGAGCAAGGAATTTAAATAATTAAAACCGGACATCATGTCCGGTTAAGATCGCCAGAATCCGCCTAATCCGCGGTGTCCGTAAACAGGATGCCGGTTCAGCTCCGTTTCCAGGGAAGTGAATTCCTCTTCACTCAGAATGATATCTGCGGCATTCAGGTTTTCGATAATGCGTTCTTTATTCTTGGATCCGGGTATCGGTACGACGTTCGGATATTTATGCAGCATCCATGCCAGAGAGATCTGGGCAGGTGTTGCATTTTTCTTTTCCGCAAAATTTCTCAGGAGATCCACGATCGGCTGGTTGCCGGCAATGTTGGCTTTTGAGAGCTGGGGCACCCGGTTGCGGACATCATCGTTTTTCTCAAATTTCGTTTCCGCTGTGATCTTTCCGGACAGCAGGCCGCTTGCAATCGGTGAGAACGGTACAAAACCGATATTGTTTTCCATACAGAAGGGGATGATGGATTCCTCGCTGTCGCGTTCCACCATGGAATAGATATTCTGCACCGCAGAAAGCGGTCTGACTTTCTGCGCTCTTTCAATGATGGGAACATCGACCTGGGACAGTCCCCAGCCGCGGATCATTCCCTCATCGATCAGTCTTCCCATCGCTTCAGCTATTTTTTCTACAGGAATGCTTCCCATCCGGTGAAGGTAATAGAGGTCAACATAGTCTGTCTGCAGGCGTTCGCAGGAAGCTTCCAGATGGCTGCGCATTGCCTTGTAAACATCTTCAAACGGAGTGATCCGCAGGAACAGTTTCGTTGCGATGACAACGTCTTTGCGGACATCTTTCAGAGCCTTTCCGACGATCTTCTCGTTATGCCCGATGCCGGAGAGATTCGGGCTGTATACTTCTGCTGTATCAAAGAATGTGCAGCCATGGGTATATGCATTCCGTATTGCTTCAATACTGTATTCTTCCGCGGGAATCTTCCCGTAGCCGTGTGAAAATGCCATGCATCCCATACCGACAGCCGATACTTCAATATTACGTAGCATTCTTGTTTTCATAATATACATCTCGCTTTCCTTTTCCGATTGCAGTATAGCTATAGGCTATTGATAATACAAATAAAAATCATCAATAAACCATTCAAATTTCTTATAAATTGTGTGAATACAAAAAGAATCAGCTTTCGCATTGTTATGCACAGTAATTCTGAAACAGATAATGATTATGAGAAATCGTATTTTGTCTGAAAATGGTACAATACTTCTAAGGGTAGGTAAGTTTATGAAAATACTACGGGCTATTTTTTCACGGACAACGTTCATGATCCTGATGATTCTTCTGGAACTGCTGATCCTCTATTCTGTCTTTCACTGGTTCGGTGCACAGGCAGCCTGGATCGAAGAGGTACTGCGGTTTATAAGCGGCATCATCGTCCTGAGTATCATCAAAAACAGCAGGCATCTTTCCTCCGACATGATGTGGATCGTGGCCATCATGCTTTTCCCGATTCCAGCTACAGCCATTTATATCCTGCTCGATGCAGATATGATCAGCAGCCGCACGATGTGGAATCTTGTCAAATCTACCAAAGAGGCAGGGAAATACTATAAACAGGATCCTGCCATATCCGAAGAGATGAATCAGAGTGCACCGGAGCTGCGCGGACAGTTCCGCTACATTTCAGAGAGTGCAGGCTTTCCTTTTTACCGCAATACCGGTTTTGACTATTACGGTCTTGGTGATATAGGCTATCCTGTCATGCTTGAAGAAATGCGGAATGCGAAAAAATACATCTTCCTGGAATACTTCATCATTGAAGAAGGGAAAATGTGGAACGGCATGCTGGAAATACTGGAACAGAAGGTTAAGGAAGGTCTGGATGTCCGGGTCATGTATGATGATCTTGGTTCATTCATGACGCTTTCCGCAAGTTATGCGAAAAAACTTGAGGAAAAGGGGATCAAATGCATTCCTTTCAACCGGATCAACCCGATCATCGGCATCATCATGAATCACCGCGATCACAGAAAGATCATGGTCATCGATGGGAAAACAGCTTTCTCGGGCGGTGTGAATCTTGCGGATGAATATATCAACGTTAAAGTTATTCATGGTCACTGGAAGGACAATGTCATCCGGATCAAAGGCGAAGCAGTATGGTCATATACAGTCATGTTCCTGACGCACTGGAATGCCCTGGCAAAAGAGGCAAAGGATGAGGACTTTGAAGTATTCCGTGCTGAGCCGGAACCGGGAGAACCCGACGGCTACATTGCGGCTTACGGTGAAACCCCGCTGGATACCGAGATCACTGCACAGAATATCTATATGGGAATTCTGAATCAGGCAAATGATTACTGCTATATCTATACCCCGTATCTGATTATTGATACGGAACTGATCAATGCGCTGATCCTTGCGGCAAGGCACGGTACGGATGTCCGCATCATGACACCCGGTATTCCGGATAAGAAAGTGGTATGGATGATCACAAGATCCTACTATAAGCAGCTGATCGAAGGCGGCGTCAAGATCTATGAATACACACCGGGTTTCGTACATTCCAAAGTCTTCGTGTCCGATGACAGAATTGCGACGGTCGGAACAGTCAACCTGGACTACCGCAGTCTGTACCTCCATTTTGAAAACGGTACTTACCTGTATGGATCCAGAAAAGTCCTGGATGTGAAGAAGGATTATCTGGAGGCGATCGAAAAATCGCATCAGGTAACAGCTGATGAATGTCATACCGGTCCGCTGAAATCGTATTTCATAGCTGTACTTCGTCTGTTTGCGCCGATGATGTAGATACGGATAAAGATAATATCCTGATGCCATGCATCAGGATATTTTTTGCTTATTTACACATGAGATAATCTCTGATCTCACCAAGTCTTTCAGCTGCGGCATTTCTTCCCAGCCGGTATACGCGCTCAAGTTCAGCCGGATCTTTTTCGATCCTTCCGATCCCCAGGGGAGCGTCCGGTCTGATCACCAGCGCCTTGCCTTCTTTTTCCCGGTTTTTGATCATATCCATCTGGTCATTGTATACCAGATGCCTGTTCGCCATAGCCTTGATGACAGCAGGGTATTTCCTCAGCATGATGCGGATGAGCGGCAGTGCCGAGCTTTTCTTTTTCCGGTATCCCTCCGGCTGTGTCAGGATGATGATATTCCGGTCATATCCAATGCTTTCCATATATTCAAAGGGAACAGGGCAGGAGATGCCGCCGTCAAGGAGTTTCAGACCGTCAACGGATACGATCTTTGAAACGACAGGCATCGATGCGGATGCCCGCATCCATTCAATATCAGTTCTGCCGCCGTCCGTACATCTGTGAAAGACAGGTTCGCCTGTCCGGATATCTGTCGCGCCGATATAGAACTCCATCGGATCATTGCGGAATGTCTCTGTATCAAAAGGATCCAGTATTTCCGGGAGTGTGCGGTAACAGAACTC
>CADBPK010000156.1 GCA_902796465.1 uncultured Erysipelotrichaceae bacterium
CTGTGCTTCGTTCAGGACATCATAGGTGATGTTGTTTTCCCGCAGTTTGCGGATAAACATCGAAACATAGTCGTCTTCCGCGAAATACTGTATGAAATTCAGAAAGAAATATCCGTGCAGCGCGCTCATTTCAATCGTCAGCGGCACGTGCATGGAAGGAAGCGCAGTCGAAGGAAGTGCTTCATATTCCTGGATGTACTGTTCAAGGTCGCCGAAACCCGCCTTTCCAACATAGCTGACTATTGCTGTCACACTGCCGGAAAGCCTGCGCATCTGTTCTGCGCAGTATGCTTTTCTTTCGGCATATGTTTCCAGTGTTTTCAGATATCTGACAAGTTCCTGATATTCCCTGATATCCTCCAGGATCATATCGCTGTCGGTCTGGATCGTCACCATGCCGCGGAAACAGGTCGTCCGTGTGCTGAACGGAAGATGCCGCATTCTGCGGATATACGGCAGACGTACATCCCCTACCAGGCTCTGGTGCGCAGCCGGTGCCTGTAGTGCCTTGCGCTGGTTGACACACATGGCGATCACCGGCGGAGCCCCTGCCTCAGGATGCAGGGCATCGATCGTTTCCGCCAGCAGGAGTGCCGCGATCGCGGCCGGGCTGCCGTCATTGGAAATATTGAAACGCATGAATTCATCTTCCGGTATGCGGATGTTGTATACAACGCTGTCAGGCATCAGATGCACGATACCGCCGTCTTCCAGCTGGAATCCGTCCTGATTCCATTTCGGAAGAAGTCTTTCTCCTGCCGGTATCTCATGCCTTGCGGGATCCTCCCATTCGTCCGACGAGACCGGACTGTCCGAAAGCCGGATACGCTCCGTCGAAAGTTCCGTCTCATAAAAAGAGGTCAGATAATAATACAGCAGTGTCCGGATCAGCGGATCGATCCCGCCGCCGTCCGTCAGGCCGTGATACGCATCCAGATACAGTCTGTTCTTCCAGTAGGAAAATGCCAGAAGATGGCCATCCAGTTCCTCACTTCCGAGGACTGTCCTTTCCTTGGAATGCAGGACCGGTACAGGCGCGGGATTATCCTCAAAGAACAGTTCTCCCTCTTCCGCACACAATCTGACACAGAAATAAGGATATCTCTTCATGGTCAGATCTACCGCACTCCGCAGCAGTCCGCCGTCAACGATATCCTTCAGTTTTATCGTAATGCGGAATGTATGGGGATCCGCATCCGTTGTTTCATAAATAGTCCGCAGTTCGGAATACAATTCTCTTTTCATCCGTTCTTTCCTCTCTCCGGCCGTGTCTCACTTCCATCCGGTCATCTTTATGAGCGTACCGGCTGTGCGGATGGTCAGTTTCTCCGCAATGCCCGCGGCAGCTGTCTTCTTCCACCATCTGCATTTCTGATAGGCTTTCCTGTCAAAGGACCAGAAGATCACATCGTCATAAATCTGAATCTTTTCGAGATCCGGTGAAGTTTCCCCGATCAGGGAACTGATCTCTTCAGGCGTATCATCGGAAAGGATCATGATCAGATTATCATATATGTTTTATCATCATTTCCCCACCACGCCGGAGCGTGTGAAAGAACCTCTTTCAGATGATCTTCTGAGATGACATATACAGGCACTTCCAGTCCGAATTTCTCATGGATCATTTTTTCAATCATTTCTCCTGCATCCCGAATATCTGAAGAAAAAGCCGCATTACCGCTGTTCAGGTATGTCGAAACATCCTGAAAACCCAATGCCTCAAATCCCTTTTTCAGATCCGGCATGCTGATCTTGTTTTTCCCGCTGATGTTGATGCCTCGCAGAAAAGCAAAATATCTATTCATATCCAACTCCATTTACGTATCACCGGTCTTTTTTCAGGGAAGCAGTCCGTATTCCCTGTATTTATCCAGTATCATCTTGTAAAACAAACGTTTACCGAAATACTGTTTGTATGTCGCGTTTTTTTCTTTTCCCATCGCTTTCAGGGCATCCATCTGCTGTTTCTCATAATCTGCCTGTTTCTGAATATCCGCGAGCATTTTTTCAAAAGCTTCCAGCCGTTCCATGTCCATTCTCCTTAACAGTTGTCATAAATCTTTGTGCGCCACGACAACTGTATAACCATCTGTATCGTATGTGACCCCTGTCTCCGTAAACCCGTTCTTTTTCCAGAAGTGTTCTGCCTGCGGATTTCCTTTTACCCATCCAAGCCGGACAGACAGGTACCCGTATTTTTTGAGGTTAATACATAATTCTTCTATGATCTTACTGCCGATTCCTTTTTTCTGAACCGATGCATCTGTCATAAAGAAACCGATGAAAGCTGTCTGCTGATCGGGAAATGCCAGGATGAGGTCCATGACCGCAGTCAGCCTGCTGCCGTCAAAGTATCCGATGTAGTATTTATCGGAAAGATCCTTGCCGGGCGGCAGCGCTGCCATATCCCGTGCAATGCTTTTCTCACTCACAAAAGGCCGACAATACTGATAATACAGAGGGTTGCCGCGGCAGAGATCCATGATCGCCGGAATATCCGTATGATTCAGACATCTTACATGATAGTGATCTGAAAAAGCTGAAATATCCATCATTGTTCCTCTTTATAGCCCAGACCCATTGTACCATCAGCCGGAGACCGTTTTACAGAAACAGTTTCATGGTTCATGGCTTTCCCTGAAAAACAAAAAAGCGGATCTGTATCTCCGCTTCCGTTCACTGTTATTTCTGAAGGCCTTTGCCCAGAAAATATGCCTGTTGGGGATACCCGCTCCGTTTCGTCATGGAAGGCGTACCGCAGCCGTATCCAAGTACCATTCCTCTGTCTTCAAAATTGATATACCGTACCAGTGTTTTATAGTGGGCTGTCAGCGCGTCAAATGTCCAGTCATCCGCGTTCCAGGCTACGGTAAGGAGTGCTGATTTGAGATGCCGGCTGTTCAGACTGCTGTTGAAAGCGCAGAAACGGTCGACTGTCGTTTTCAGCTGCGCGCTCATGCCGTAGTAATAGAGCGGCGTGGCGAATACGACCATATCAGAAGAAAGCAGCTCTTTACGGACCTTTTCCATATCATCTTTCTGTACACACGGGCCTTCATACCCGCAGTGAACACAGCCTGTACAGGGATGGATATCCGCATGGCAGACATCGATCACTTCACATGTATGTCCGGCTTCTTCCGCCCCTCTTAGAAATTCCTGTACCAGGATCCCGGTGGATCCTTTCCGGTTCGGGCTTCCCATCAGAATCGTTATCTTCATTTTCACACCTTCCTATTCTATTTCCCGCTGTTCGTATCTCTCAGAAAACTTTTAACCTGTCTGAGATATTCATCCGGTTCTTCCAGATGCACGACATGTCTTGCCTGCACACGGACAAGTTTGCCGTCCTGCAGTCTGCTTAAGGCGAACACCGCATTTTCTTCCGACATGGCACCGTTCAGTGTCCCGTCCGGAAGAAAGGAAGTATCTGCCTGGATCAGGAGAACAGGACAGATGATCTTCTGCAGGGCTTCCGCATGGTCGAAACCGGTGTTCCATGTACCATCATAAAATGCCTGTCCGAAATGCGGATCATACAGATCCATTCCCCTGACCATTTCCCGGATCAGCGGGGATACAAACGGGATCTCTACGGTTTTCTGGAAGTGAAGCATCCTTGACAGGAAGATCAGGGCACGAATCAAAGTCCGCGCACCTGGGAATGTATTGTTTTTGAAAAACTCTCCGGCGTTTTTGATCCAGAAGATGAGGTAGTCCCCTTCATTATCTTCGCGAACCGCCTGGTCACTTATGGCAAAGGTACGGTACGCAACGGTCTTTCGGATCGAAGGATATTCCGACGAAAACAGAGGCGGGTCTTCCAGTACAGCCGCTTCGATGAGATCCGGTCTTTTGGCAGCCAGCCATACGGCCAGAAGTCCGCCGGATGAATTGCCGCTGACAGTTACCGGCTTTCCGATCACCTCATCGATAAACTGTGCCAGACAGGCACCGATCTGTTCCGCGCACATTTCATAATCATCCGGGCATCTGGTCATACCGTGACCGGGATAATCGAGGGCGAATACATGGTATTTCTCAGACAGAGGAATCATGACACGATGATAGGAAAACCAGTCAAGCATCTGCGCATGCAGAAGAAGAAGGACAGGTTTGCCGGATCCATCCGATTCGGCATAATGAAAACGCACATCACCCACGGTGATATCCTTTTCCGTAAAACCCGCTTTCTTCAGTCTCACATGGCCGGGATCCCGATACAGTGCAGTATAGAGAATGACCAGCGGCATCAGCCTGAGAAAGATCCGGATCAGATTAAGCAGAATTCCGATCATGTTCTCTCCTCTTCCCAGTATAAAGCATATCCTGTTTACATATGTTGCCGGATCGGAGGATATTCTTTTCATTTAAATAGTTCGATGAATACCTTCCGGCTGTGATCATTGTTCTTCTGTACGGGTCATATAGACTGACAGAGGCGGCACCTTGGATGGTTCATTGGTCGCAGGCAGTCCTTCCGAATAGAATTCAATTCTGGAAGGTTTTGAATGATCTTTTCCTTCTCTCAGAATGATCCGGAACGTGCGCCTCTGCGTTTGCGATTCCATGAAAACTTCTACATCCGTTTTATAGAATCGTTTCTCCGGAAGACTTCCGCGGTATATTTCCCCATAACAGTCGAAAGCCGCTTCACCGTCTTCACTGATCACCAGTTCTGCCCTTTCATCAGGATGCGAAAGAGCTTCCTGCGTATAATAAGAATCCTGCATGTCTTTCAGATCCTCATCTGTAGTTACGTATCGTCCGGGATATCCTTCAACCTGCCACCAGATATCTTCACCGAAATCGATCTCTTCACCATTGTGTCCGTGCAGGGAGTAATCCGGGATCAGCGGATAATCCTTTTCCCCGATCCGGACGGTAAATGCCTTCTCCGGTTCCACCGGGGATTCGTTCTCCGACTTTGCTTCCCAGAGGGAAACCGGTTCCGTAAACCGGTTCATGTATCCCTTCTCCGTATAGATCGTTGAATCATAAGGCGATTCAAAACTGATGTGTCTGCCGTCCGCCAGACGGCATTCGTAAAGAAATGTACGGGTGTTGTTTCGCTTGGGAGGATCATCATACCGTGCTGCTTCTCCGATGACACCTTCAAAAATCAGACTCTTCCCTGCCGGTACAGTGATCTTCCCGAGTGCATTTCCTTCCGTATCGGTTTCCGTGACTTCAAGATCTTCCAGAAGTCTGCAGGCAGTATTATAGGAATCGATCTGCAGGTTTCTGTCCCTCAGGAAAAACCTCTTATATCTCGAAGACGGGTCACTTGGGAAGGAATAATGTCCGTGCGGAATGAAAGAAGACTTGTCATAGCTTTTTTCGCCGAACGAACGCCGGACTTCCGCCATGTGCACACAGTATGGATTATACGGGACAGCAAGCTGGATCTCCCGCAGGAAACTGTCAAAATACTGCGAAGGATTATACGCAAACCGTCCAAATCCTCCGTCCGGTCTGGAAAAATCATAGAAAAATCCTTCCTGGTATCCGATCCGTCCTCTGAAGAGATAGAATCCCCCTTCAGCACGGATGATATAGTAATCCGAAAGATCATCCCCGTATTCGATCTCCAGTTCTTCCTCTTCCTTATTGTCTTTCATGATGCGGATCGTATGTGAACCGTCTTTTTCACCAAGCATGACAGACATGTCGCCGTGCGGCAGATCATATACTGCCCCGCGGTCGATCATAGCGATATAGGATTCCGGTGCGTCTGACAGTGCTTCCGCTTTATCACCGGATAACGCATCATAGGTATATGAAACGGTAACTGCCCGGTCAGAGTAGTCACCCTTTTCTCTCCGCTTTTTTTCCGAAACAGCGTCGGAATTGAAATAGAACCGGATACCGAGTACATCTGCCGTCCATGCATAATC
>CADBPK010000157.1 GCA_902796465.1 uncultured Erysipelotrichaceae bacterium
ACGAAGCACCCCGCTTGTCATGTGATAGCTGGATACTACCGCGAAACGCAGGGAAAGACGCTGGCGGTCAACCGTTTCCTCAAAACTGCCGGTCTGCGGTTCCATCGAATCCGAAATATCCAGATTTGCCCGGTACATCAAGTAGTAGAACAGACGCAGATCATCCGGATGATGTTTCAGACGTTTCATATCCTGGCCGATGCGCATCTCGACTGTGACCCGTTCTTTGTTTCCCGGCGCAAAACTGAAATGAATATCACTGACGTGATATGCCAGGGCGATCCGCAGACATTCCGTTAACCTTTCCCGCATACTTCCTCCTCATCGAATACATTTGCACAAACTGCGGATTTTCAGACAAATTCACGCTACAATGATAAAAAGGAGAACGCCATGCATGTCAGTGAATCCTGTGCGGCCTGCCTGTATGACAAGCAGAGAAACCTTACCGGTGATCCGGATTATCTTTCTGCCGTACACACGATAATTGAAAACAGAAATGAAACAGATACCGCCCCGTATCTGATCTACCTGTTCCGTCTGGAATATGAAAAACGGTTCGGCAGAAGCGAACCGTACAGGGATATAAAGAAAAAATACAATGATCTCGTGCTGGGCATGGAAGAGATGCTGCGGCAGAAGATCGAGGATGCCGCAGATCCCCTGAGAACAGCACTGCTTTATGCGCGGGCCGGGAATTACATCGATTTCGGTGCGATGAATGAAGTCAATGAGAATACCTTTCTCTCACTGCTGGACAGTGTTCCTTTCCGTCCGGAGGATGAACCGGTCATGGAATCTTTTTTCAAAGCCTGTGAAAAAGCAGAGCGGTTTCTGCTGATCACGGACAACTGCGGGGAGATCGTTCTGGACAAACTGTTTCTGGAACAATTGAAAAAACGTTATCCCGCTCTGCAGCTGCAGGTACTCGTCAGGGGACAGGAAGTGCTGAATGACGCCATTGAAGAAGACGCGTCATATACCGGTATGGATCAGCTGGCGGAGATCCTGTCCAATGGTCTGCCGCTGGCAGGGACCGTATATGAAAGACTGCCGGAAAAAGCCAGGGAAGCCATGGACCGGGCAGATGTCATTCTGGCCAAAGGACAGGGAAATTATGAAACGCTTTCGCATCAGGGCAGGCATATTTTCTATTCGTTCCTGTGCAAATGTGAACTATTCACGGAACGTTTCCGGGTATTGCCTCTGACCGGCGTATTCGCTGAAGAAAACGGATAAAATGATAGTTCTGATCCGGAAATACGGGATGCCTTTACCGTGTTCTGCATATTATAATGAAAGTAACAAACATAAGAATTAACCAAACCCCGAAACAATCATGAGGAGGAGATATGTTCCAAAGAAAGATCAGGCGAACCGATATGATCCGCTGTGTTTTGTGCGATGACGCACCCTGCACAAAAGCATGCGGAAAGATCGATCCTGCACGATTGCTGCGAAGTATATGGTTCGACAACGAATACTGCGCGGCTGCGGGCTTTCCGGAAGAAAATCCCTGCGCAAATTGTTCTGCCCCCTGTATGGATGCCTGTGTGCGTCCGCGGGAAGTGAATATCCGGAATCTGATGACCCGTTTGCATGATGAAGTCAGGCCGGGACTGGATATCGCACAGCCTGAAGATGAAAACCGGCTGCGGACAGAACTTTGCGGCATACCGCTGGAAAATCCTTTTATGTTGTCGTCCTCAGTCGTATCCAGCACCTATGACATGGTTGCCAGAGCATTTGAAGCCGGCTGGGCAGGCGCCTGTTTCAAGACCATCTGTTCGTTTGAGATCCATGAAGCCTCACCGCGTTTCTCTGCCCTGAAGGGTGACAACGGTACGATCATCGGATTCAAGAACATCGAACAGCTCTCCGATCACAGCGTAGCGGAGAATATGGAAGTATTCCGGCGCCTGAAAAAAGCATATCCGCATAAATTCATCCTGGCGTCCATCATGGGATCCAATGAAACGGAATGGGAAGAACTGGCACGTCTGTGCGAAGAAAACGGCGCCGATGCAGTTGAACTGAATTTCTCCTGCCCGAATATGGCGGACGGAGGACTTGGCTCAGACATCGGCCAGGTCCCGGAACTGGTGGAACGGTTTACCGCAGCCGCCAGAAGGGGCACTTCCATCCCGATTCTGGCGAAACTGACGCCGAATGTCGCGACCATGTCACCGGCTGCTGAAGCGGCCAGACGCGGCGGTGCGGACGGGATCGCTGCCATCAATACGATCAAAAGCATCATCGGCGTTAACCGGTATACATATCTCTCACAGCCGGCAGTGCACGGCAGATCCGCGGTCGGTGGATACAGCGGCAGTGCGGTCAAGCCGATCGCCCTGCGCTTCATCGCCGAACTCGGGAAGAACCCGGAACTGGAAGGCATGCATCTGAGTGCCATGGGCGGGATCGAGAGCTGGACCGACGCACTGGAATTCATAATGCTGGGAGCGGGTACTGTCCAGGTTACAACAGCGGTGATGAAATACGGTTACCGCATTATCGATGATCTGAAATCAGGTCTGAATTACTTCCTGGCGGAAAACGGCCTGCAGCACGTCAGCCAAGCTGTTGGGGTAGGACTGGATTCACTCAGCGATTCAACGGATGTACTGGAACGGGATACAGTGATCTATCCGCGTTTCTTCCGTGATACCTGCCTCGGGTGCGGCAGATGTGTCATCTCCTGCGCCGACGGGGGTCATCAGGCGATACATCTGAATGAAAACCGGCATCCGGTCATGGATCCGGTCAAATGCGTCGGGTGCCATCTCTGTGTCCTGGTATGCCCGACACACTCCATACGCTCAAGCGGAAAGCGAATCATAAAAACAGAAAGGATGACTGCAAAATGAGTGAACTGCGAACAAGAGAAGGACTGAAACTGGGTTTTGGCCTGATGCGGCTGCCGCGGAATGAGGACAATACCATTGATGTTCCCCAGACCGCAAAAATGGTGGACATGTTTCTTGATGCGGGAGGCTGGTATTTCGATACCGCCTATGCCTATGCCGGAAGTGAGGAGGCAAT
>CADBPK010000158.1 GCA_902796465.1 uncultured Erysipelotrichaceae bacterium
CGATTGAGGGATTTGTCCGGATCAACGAGTCAGACATGTATCTCCATCCGGATCTTGACTCCTATGCAGTACTTCCCTGGCGCCCCCAGCAGGCAAGGGTTGCCCGGCTGATCTGCGATGTGTATCTGCCGGACGGTACGCCGTTTGCCGGCGATCCGCGCAGCACCCTGAAAAAAGTGCTCGCGAAGGCGGCGGAGAAAGGCTATTCCTTCAACGTTGGACCGGAATGCGAATTCTTCCTGTTCGAGACCGATGAGAACGGACAGCCCACCACAAAGACAAGTGATGACGCCGGCTACTTTGACCTTGACCCACTGGATCACGGCGGATCAACGCGGCGTGAGATCTGCATGATGCTGGAGCGAATGGGCTATGAAGTTGAGGCGAGCCATCACGAAGTGGCACGCGGCCAGCATGAGATCGATTTCAAATACAGCGAAGCACTGCGTACGGCGGATAATATCATGACCTTCAAACTTGCGGTAAAGACCGTCGCGCAGAAGAACGGTCTGCACGCAACCTTCATGCCAAAGCCGATCTTCGGCATCAATGGCAGCGGAATGCATACAAATATGTCCCTGTTCAAGGATGGGGAAAACATCTTTGCGGATCCCTCCGATGTACATGGGCTTTCCAAGGAGGCTTATTCCTTCATCGCCGGCATTCTGACGCATATAAAGTCCATGACGGCGATTACCAACCCGCTGGTCAACAGTTACAAGCGTCTTGTGCCGGGTTATGAAGCACCCTGTTATATCTCCTGGTCAGCATCCAACCGCTCGGCTCTGATCCGCATCCCCGCAGCGCGCGGTCAGGCGACCCGCGTGGAACTGCGCTGTCCGGATCCTTCATGCAACCCGTACCTTGAACTTGCGGTATGCCTTGCGGCAGGTCTTGACGGTATTGAAAAAGGACTTGTTCCACCGGCGGAAGTACTCGACAACATCTTTGAAATGAGTGCAGAGGAGCGCAAGGCACAAGATATAGAAAGCCTCCCGGGAACCCTGAAAGAAGCAGTGGATCTCATGAAGGAAGATGAAGTGATCTGCGATACGCTCGGAGAACACATCATCACACAGTACTGTGCCGGCAAGTATGCAGAATGGGATGCATACCGCACCACCGTATCGGAATGGGAAATCAGAGAATATCTCATGATGTACTGATATGGCTAAATTTGTTGTAGCGTTCCGCGACCGTCTGACAGCTGATTCGGTCGCTTCGATGCTGCGGGAATGCGGATATGAAGTGGTTCGTATCTGCACATCCGGCAATGAGATCAAACGGGCTTTCGGGATGATTCAGGACGGCATTCTGATCTGCGGACCACGGTTCAAAGACCGCACACTGGATCAGATTACGAAGGACTTGAACGAACACGTGGAGATCCTGTGCATTGCCAAGCCGGAACCAGGTGCTTCAGCGATCTCTTCACGGATATTCCGGCTGACACCGCCGGTCAAAAAATCCGTGCTTGCCGCATGGGCGGACATGCTTATTCAGCTTCATTACCAGAAGCTGCCCCACCGCGAGGACACGGATCAAGAGCGGATCAACGAAGCAAAGAAAAAAGTGATGAAGGAACGGAACCTCACGGAGGCAGAAGCACACCGGCATCTGCAGAAGCTGAGTATGAAACTCGGCATCCCGATGCCGCAGGTAGCGGATATGATCCTTAATCGCGGAACAGAATAATGGAACGGAGATCCGGGGCTTGTATGATATGGTCTCGGATTTCCGGCGCTGCACAGAACGGGAGGAAGAATATGAGAAACCGGAATGAAATCATGGAGCATGATGCCTGCGGGATCGGCGCTGTCGTCAATATTGACGGACGGAAAACACACAGCGCCGTGGATGATGCCCTGTGCATCGTGGAACATCTCGGCCACCGGGCCGGCAAGGACGCCAGCGGCGAAGTCGGCGACGGTGTCGGGATACTGCTGCAGATATCACACCGGTTTTTCAGCCGTGTGATGAGGGAAGCCGGCATGGAGACGCCGGACGAAAAAGATTATGCAGTCGGAATGTTCTTTTTCCTGAAAGACAACGTGAGCCGTATTATTTCCGAACGGATGTTCGAAGTGATCGCGGAGAAGTACGGCATGAAAGTGCTCGGCTGGCGCAATGTTCCGGTAAGAAAGGAACTGCTCGGCGCAAAAGCCCTCTCCAGCATGCCGTGTATCCGTCAGGTATTTGTGAAACGCCCCGAGGATACGGAACCGGGATTATCGTTTGACCGGCTTCTTTATATCGCCCGCAGGGAATTTGAACAGGGCAACGACAGTACCTATATCGTTTCCCTCTCCTCACGCACGATCGTATACAAAGGCATGTTCCTGGTCGATCAGCTGCGGGCATTCTATACAGACCTGCAGGATGACTCCTATGAGACAGCGATTGCAATCGTTCACTCCCGCTTTTCCACGAATACGAATCCAAGCTGGATGCGTGCGCACCCTTACCGCATGATCGCCCATAACGGTGAAATCAATACGATCGCAGGAAACCGCGACCGCATGCTGGCACGGGAAGAGACCATGCATACGGACTTCATGGAACCGTATATCGACAGGATCTGTCCAGTCATCAGCGATGCCGGCTCCGACTCCGCGATGGTGGACAACACATTGGAATTCATGTATATGAGCGGTATCGATCTTCCGCTTGCCTTAATGATCATGATTCCCGAACCGTGGAAAAACAATAATTCCATCTCGCAGGAAAAGCGGGATTTTTACCATTACTATGCCACCATGATGGAGCCCTGGGACGGCCCTGCAGCCATCATCTTTACCGACGGCGAACGGGTCGGCGCGTGTCTTGACCGAAACGGTCTGCGGCCGGCACGCTATTACATCATGGATGATCAGCGTTTGATTCTATCTTCCGAAGTCGGTGTGCTTCCGTTTGATGAGTCCCGCATCATACGGAAGTCCCGCCTCATGCCCGGAAAGATCCTCCTTGCGGATACTGTTAAGAAACGCATCGTGGAGGACGAGGAATGCAAGAACAGTTATATTCAGGCGCATCCATACGGTGAGTGGCTGAGCCTTCATCTGCGCCGGCTCTCGGACCTTCCGATCCCTAACCATAAGCTGCCAAACCACAGCCAGGAAATGCGGGACAAACTGTACAAGGTATTCGGATATTCGTATGAGGATGTGCGTGATGTGCTGTATCACATGGCGGAAAACGGTATTGAACCGACAGCCTCGATGGGCCATGACACTCCCCTTACGATGTACTCCGGTCATCATGAGAAATTGTTTGATTATTTTTATCAGCGCTTTGCACAGGTCACCAATCCCCCGATCGATTCGATCCGCGAGAAGGTGGTCACCGATACCACGATTTACCTCGGATCACAGGGAAATCTGCTGGAGGAAAAGAGTTCCAACTGCACCGTTTTGGAAATCACCAACCCGATCCTGACCGGCACAGACATGATGAAGATCAAGGCACTGAATAAACCGCATCTTAAATGTGCGGTCATAAGTATGCTGTATTATCCGAATACCTCTTTGAAAAAGGCAGTTGAACAGCTGTGCTTCAGCTGTGACAGAGCCTATACCGCCGGTGCCAATATCCTGGTTTTAAGCGACCGGGGCGTGGATGAAAACCATCTTCCGGTTCCAAGTCTGCTCGCGGTATCTGCCGTTCACCAGCACATGGTGCGGACCAAGAAATGTACGCAGCTGTCGCTGATCGTTGAAAGCGGAGATCCTTTCACGGTCCATCACTGCGCCGCACTGCTCGGCTTCGGCGCAAAAGCGATATATCCCTACCTTGCACAGGAATGCATCGTTGAAATGATCGACCTCGGTATTCTTGACAAGGATTATCACACCGCGATCGATGACTACAACAAAGCCGTCCGGGATGGTATCACAAAAATTGCCGCAAAGATGGGAATCTCGACCATCCAGTCTTATCAGTCCGCAAGGATCTTTGAAGCGCTCGGTCTTTCGGATGAAGTGATCGACACTTACTTTGCAGGAACTGTCTCCGGAGGCGGAAGCGTAAAGCTTTTCGATATCGAACAGGATCTTTTATACCGACATGCCCACGCGTTTGATCCGCTCGGTCTGCAGGTGGATACGACACTCGACAGCCTCGGAAGACATGGCCTGCGCAGCGGCAATGCCGCTGAAGAACATCTGTATTCCCCGGAGGTCATCCTTGCCCTGCAGAAAGCCGCCCGCAGCGGAGATTATGAAGACTTCCGGTATTACACCGAGCTTCTGGAAGCTAAAAATCCCCATCATCTGCGGGATGCCGTAAAGTTTGCAGACAACTGCACTCCCATACCGCTGGAGGAAGTTGAGCCGGCAGAAGAAATTGTCAGGCGATTCAATACCGGTGCAATGTCCTACGGCTCATTATCCAAGGAAGCTCACGAAACCATGGCGGAAGCGATGAACCGGCTCGGTGCACGGTCCAATACCGGTGAAGGCGGAGAAGACCCGGCCCGTTTCGGAACGATCCGCAACTCCCTGGTAAAGCAGATTGCCTCCGGACGTTTCGGGGTAACCGCAGAATACATCAGCAGTGCGGGTGAACTGCAGATCAAAATGGCACAGGGCGCAAAGCCGGGTGAAGGCGGACACCTGCCCGGAAACAAAGTATATCCGTGGGTCGCGAAAACACGGTGTTCCACACCGGGTGTTTCGCTGATCTCTCCGCCTCCCCACCATGACATTTACTCGATCGAAGATCTCGCACAACTGATCTACGATCTGAAAAACGCGAACCGCTATGCCCGTGTTTCCGTCAAGCTTGTCAGCGAGCACGGAGTCGGAACGATCGCCTGCGGCGTTGCCAAAGCCGGCGCAGATGTGATCCTGATCTCCGGTCATGACGGCGGCACCGGGGCTGCACCATACAGCTCGATTCATCATGCCGGACTTCCGTGGGAGACCGGTGTTGCGGAAGCGCACCGGGAACTGATCGAAAACAACCTGCGGCAGCGGGTCATCCTGCAGACCGACGGAAAACTGATGTGCGGACGGGATGTCGTAATTGCGGCGATCCTCGGTGCAGAGGAATTCGGCTTTGCGACAGGGCCGCTGATCTCCATGGGATGTATGATGATGCGCGTCTGTTCAAAAGACACCTGTCCCTTTGGCATTGCAACACAGAATGAAACCCTGCGTGCCCGCTTCCGGGGAAAGCCGGAACATGTCATGAACTACATGCGGCTGATGGCGGAAGATGTCCGCCGGATCATGGCATCACTCGGTATCCGGACAATAAATGAACTGATCGGGCGCAGGGATCTGCTTATTGCAGATAACGATACACCGCTTGCAGAGGAACTCATGGAACCCTGCCCCTGCCACTTTGAGGAAGGACACGCATTTGACTTCGAACTGCAGAAGACCGCCGACGTGAAATATCTGATTCCCTGGTACCATTCCGAAAAGAAAAAGCGCGGCAAACACCGGATCGTAATCGATATGTGTGCATCTGACCGCACGGTCGGCACCCTCCTTGGATCAGAGCTTGTCCGCAGCGGCAGAGAAACATCAGAAGATGATACCTGGAACGTTGAATGTCACGGCAGCGCAGGTCAGTCTTTCGGCACATTCCTGCCAAAAGGCATCACGCTCCGCCTGTACGGCGATGCCAATGACTATGTCGGAAAAGGACTGTCCGGCGGAAAGATCATCATCACGCCAAAACCGGAAGCACGTTTTGCGTGGGACCGGAATACGATCATCGGCAATGTTGCGCTCTATGGTGCGACAAGCGGTAAAGCCTACTTTGCAGGTCTTGCCGGCGAGCGGTTCTGTGTGCGGAACAGCGGTGCAACAGCGATCTGCGAAGGCTGCGGCGATCATGGTCTGGAGTACATGACCGGCGGAATCGCGGTCATCCTCGGCGAAACCGGAAAGAACTTTGCGGCAGGCATGAGCGGAGGCACGGTCTATGTGCTCGATGAGCATCATACGCTTTACCGAAATATCGGACATGAACCTCTTCTGCTGAAAGAAGTCAGCGAGAAGTATGACATTCATCAATTGAAAATGCTGCTGGAAGACTATGTGAAGGAAACTGGTTCAAGAAAAGCGGCGGAGATACTGAATCATCCTGATGACTGGATCCCTCATTTCAAAAAGATCGTTCCCAGCCCTTATCAGGCCATGCTGGAGAGGATCTCGCATTACGAAGAACAGGGCATTCAAAGTGAAGATGCGCGGATGGAAGCGTTTCTTGACCTCACAAGAAGAAACGGAGGTGCGTGATGGGAAAGACAGATGGATTTATGCTGTATGAACGCCGGGAAGACGGCTTGCGTGATCCGAAAGTACGTATCCGTGATTACAATGAGATCCACGCAGACCAGTCCGCGGAGGTGCGCTGCATTCAGGCTGCACGCTGTATGAACTGCGGTGTACCCTACTGCCAGTCCGGCATCAGACTTCACGGAATGGTGACGGGATGTCCGCTTCACAACCTGATTCCCGAATGGAATGATGCGGTTTACCGTGGACATTACGAACACGCCCTGCATCGCCTGCTCAAGACAAATCCGTTCCCGGAGTTTACCGGCAGGGTATGTCCCGCATTATGTGAGAAAGCATGCCTTAACGGACTTGACGGAAGTCCGGTCACGATTCGTGACAATGAAGGATTTCTGATCGAATACGGTTTTGAGCATAATCTGATGAAACCGGTGATTCCTGCATTACGCTCCGCAAAACGTGCAGCGGTCGTAGGCAGCGGTCCTGCCGGTCTTGCGGCGGCGCACCGTCTCAATCAACGGGGTCATAATGTGACCGTGTATGAACGCGACGATGAGATCGGCGGACTTCTGATGTACGGAATTCCGAACATGAAACTTGATAAATCTGTGATCCGCAGACGGCGTGCGAAGATGGAAGCGGAAGGAATCCGCTTTCTGACCGGCGTATCAGTCGGAACAGATATCTCACTCAAAGAACTTCAGGAACAGTATGATGCGGTGATACTTGCATGCGGCGCAAAAAAGGCACGTATCCCCGATGTGGAGGGAATCACGGAAACAGCAGGAGTGATAAGTGCGGTGGAGTTTCTGAAGGAAACGACAAAGGCACTCCCTGCGCTGCCTGCTGTGAACGCAAAGCGAAAGAAGGTTATGGTGCTTGGCGGCGGCGATACGGGAAACGACTGTGTCGGCACCTGTATCCGCCAGGGATGCACGTCAATCGTTCAGCTTGAGATGATGCCCAAGCCGCCGGAAGAACGGCTTCCGGATAATCCCTGGCCGGAGTGGCCTAAGACACTGAAGACCGACTACGGGCAGCAGGAAGCGATCCATGTCTTTCACAGGGATCCACGCATGTTCTGCCGTACGATCACCTCTTTGATCAAAGAGAAAGGCATTCTGAAAGCAGTTGAGACGGCGGAAGTGTCCCTCGCAGAAGGAAGATTGATTATCAGTGAAGAGAGGGAACAGATTCCATGTGATCTGCTGATCATTGCGGCCGGCTTCACCGGCTGTGAGACGGAGCTTCCTGCTTCAATAGGAATTTCCCTCACGAAGCGCAATACCGTTGCGACAGAAAACGGACAGTATATGACCTCCTGTGAAGGAATATTCACTGCGGGGGATATGCACCGGGGACAGAGTCTTGTGGTATGGGCAATTTCGGAAGGTCTTGCCTGCGCAAAAGAAGTTGATGCCTGGATGATGGGGTATACAAATCTGATTTGAAGAAGGAATGAGAAAAATCTGTATTTCTTTTTCTCCTTACGTATTGGAAATTATATGGAATGCTTTCATCAGGCATTGATTACCCTTCTGATTCTCAAAAGCAGTACTGCATTTAGTTCTGCACTCCCTAAAACATACTCATAGCATTAATACTTTAATTCTTCATAAAGCACAAAAAAGACCGGCTCATTACCGGTCATTTTACATGGTGGATCCCGAGGGGCTCGAACCCTCGACCCACTGATTAAGAGTCAGTTGCTCTGCCAACTGAGCTAGGGATCCGCATCAATGTGCTATATAATAGTACACCGATTCTGAAAAAATGCAATAGTTTTTAAACGAAAATATCATCCGTAAAACGGATCTTCTTTCCTGCTGGTCAGTTCCCGCTTCATCAGCGTTTCTTCATAATTATCAATGATGCCTTCCAAACGGCGGATTACTTCATTGAGTTTTTTTGCTTCATTTCTGAGCTCCGAAAGCTGATCTTCCAGCATCTGTTTCCTTTCAGGAATGGTTTCCGCTCCCTGATGAAATAAGGCAACATACCGGCGGATATCCTCCACGGGTACACCTGCCATCCTGAGCGTCAGAATAAAATTGATGCGGCGGAATTCCCGTTCACCGTACATACGGTGTCCGCTCTGATTTTTTCCGACTGGATCCAAAAGACCTTCCTTTTCGTAATAACGCAGTGTCGGAGCGGATATTCCGAAGTGTTCAGCTGTCTGCTTAATGGTATATTTCATTTTTCCTCTTGACTTAAAGTTCACTTTAAATTCTACCATTTTATCGGATGAAAAAGGAGACAATACATATGAAAAAAACATGGATCATTACAGGCGCAAGTGCCGGCGGAATCGGTGAAGGTATCGCAAGAGCTGTTCTTTCCAACGGCGACAACGCAGTTATTACAGCGAGAAGTCTCGCTAAACTCGAATCCATCGCAAAAGATTATCCGGACACATGTCTGCCGATAACACTCGATATGTCCGATGTTGAACAGATGCAGAACATCGTCGCAAAGACTGTGGAAAAGTTCGGCACAGTTGACGTCCTGATCAACAACGCCGGCCACGGCTACCGTTCTTCCGTTGAAGAAGGCGAAGATGAAGCGATCAGGGAACTGTTC
>CADBPK010000159.1 GCA_902796465.1 uncultured Erysipelotrichaceae bacterium
AAGCTCGGGTAATCTGAACACACTGGTGTTCTTGGCCGAGAAGCCCCCACCTCTAAGCTTAAGCGAAGGTGGTGGGAGTATGTCACACTATAAAACCGGCACGCAGCTTAACCGGTATCAGGAAATATCACGGAAAGGAATTGATCATGACAGCAGAAGAAATGTGGGAACAGTCAGGGTTGCAAGGTACATATGAAGCATGGGCTTTCGGCGGGGCGCCTGATAAACTCGCGGGACTTGTTCTAAAGGGGATCAAGACCGCCACGTGCTCCGCACTTGCCTTATATGAAGCAGAAGGAGAAGAGATACCCAAAGAAGGAGACTATAGTGTCATCCTCAGCGCAGACGGAGATGCTGTATGTATTATACAGACAACAAAGATCTATCTGTCTTCATTTAACGATGTGACAGCGGATCACGCGTATAAAGAAGGTGAAGGAGACCGTTCACTGGATTACTGGAGACGTGTCCATGAAGAATTCTTTACGGAAGAAATGGCAGAAATCAGTCAGTCGTTTGATGAAAACATGATACTCATATGTGAGGAATTCAAGGTGGTGTATGCCTGATATGCGTATACAAATTGCGGAGAAAACAGATTTCCTGACGGTAAAGACGATCACACAGACGACAATACTGTCAGTCTATCCGAAATATTATCCGGCCGGGGCAGTCAGGTTTTTCTCTGAACATCATTCGGATGAAAAGATATTGAATGATATTCTGACCGGAAAAGTGTATCTGCTGGAAACAGAAGGTGGCACTGCAGGAACCGTAACGATTTCAGGCAATGAAATAAACCGGCTGTTTGTGCTTCCGGGGTATCAGGGCAGAGGGTACGGCAGTCAGCTGATGGATTTTGCGGAACAGATGATCCGCAGGGAATCCGATACCGTTATCCTCGACGCGTCTCTTCCGGCTAAGAAAATGTATTTGCGGCGCGGGTACAGGAGTACTGCATATCAGACGATCGAAACGGATAACGGTGATTATCTTTGCTATGATGTCATGGAAAGATCGTTCAGAGAGTGATCCATTATAATTGATAAGCATTCAGGAAAGATCCGGAAAGGGATCTTTTTCAATGCAAAGTGAATGCAAAACTATTTTTCGTGGCGGCTGATATAATGTTCATAAACAGTTATGAATTATTTCCTGTCTGCGGAAACAGAGGTCTGGAGGATATGACAATGTTCGAGGAATTTGTGTTTAACGGGAAACCGGAAGAAATGATATCCAAAGTAAATGGTATGCAGCTGCCGGAGGACTATCTGATTTTCATGAAAGAGCATAACGGCGGAGAAGGTCCGCTGGGAAAAAACAATTACGGCTGTTTTTACAGACTGGAAGAATTGCAGAAAGTCAATGATGAATATGATGTCCTGAACAGCTGGCCGGGATATGTTGTGATCGGTTCCGATATGGGCGGTGAGCTCTGGGCGTATAATCCGGAAAAGGGTATCTACTGCCAGATCGACAGTTGCAATACCGATGAGGATACTTACAATACGTTTTCAGGCAGTCTGGAAGAGTTCCTGATCAGAATGGATGAAGAACTCGCGTAAAAAAACAGAGGTTGGTCAATGAAATGGAAATGTCCGAAATGCGGCAGGGAATTCAGCCGCCGGAATCAGGATCATTATTGTGTGAAGCCGCAGACGATCGATGAATATATTGCAGCACAGGATGAAAGTGTACAGCCGAAGCTGAATGAGATCCGCGTCCTGCTGAAAAAGGCGCTGCCGGAAGCGGAAGAGCGAATCAGCTGGTCAATGCCTACATACTGGAAAGGCAGGAATATCATTCATTTTGCGGCTTCAAAGAAACATATCGGACTGTATCCGGGAGATGAAGCGGTCGCTTTATTTGCGGAGGAACTCGGGGATTACAGTGTCAGTAAAGGAACGATACGGATCCCATATGACAGGCCGCTTCCTGAAGAACTGATCGGAAAGATCGCAGAATGGTGTTTTAAAACATATGCAAAATAAAAGTATATTGCGGCAGGAGGGAAGAAATACGATGAGAAAATTCAGTCATGTAATCGTGAAAAGACCATGCAGGGCTATGACGGAAGGCATCACGTCCGGACTCTATCCGGGACGCCCGGACTACAATCTTGCACTGATCCAGCACGATGCTTATATAGAAGCACTGAAACAATGCGGTGTGGATGTGACAGTCCTGCCGGCGGATGAGCAGTTTCCGGATTCCTGCTTTGTCGAGGATCCCGCTGTATTGACGGAAAGATGTGCAGTGATCACAAATCCCGGCGCCGCATCCAGAAACGGTGAAACAGCATCCATCGAAGAAGCAGTCAGAAAGTTTTATCCGGAAGACAGGATCGAACATATCATCTCCCCGGGCACACTGGAAGGCGGCGATGTGATGATGTGCGGCACGCATTTCTTTGTCGGAAGGTCGGAAAGGACCAATGAGGAAGGGATCCGTCAGTTCATTGCCATTCTGGAAAAATACGGATATACATGTTCGGAAGTCAGACTCGAGGAAGTTCTGCATCTCAAGACCGGGGTCAATTATCTGGAAAACAACAATATGCTCGTTTCAGGGGAGTTTACAGACAAACCCGAATTTGAAGCATACCGGAAGTATGTGATTCCGGAAAATGAGGCATATGCGGCCAACTGCATATGGGTGAACGATACCGTCATTGTGCCGGAAGGTTACCCCGCAGTGCTGGCAACGGTAAAAGCAATGGGCTACAGGACCATCACCGTGGATACATCGGAATTCAGAAAACTCGACGGAGGACTCAGCTGCCTTTCCCTGCGGTTCTGATATCTGATGCGTATCTGCCGGAAAAGCAAAAGGAGACAGCTATGCAGGAAAAAAGCATTCTTTCCGGCCGCGGCAGAACATATTACTGGATCGGGAAAAGAGATTCGTCATTTACTCTTGTGTTTCTTCCCGGACTTTCTGCCGACCATCATCTGTTTGACAGACAGACCGCATTCTTTTCCGAAAAATACAGCGTACTTGTATGGGACGCACCTGCCCATGGCAGATCACGCCCGTATACAGGTTTTTCCTATCAGCACGCCGCCGAAGAACTGAAACAGATTCTGGATACGGAAGGGATCAGACAGGCGGTACTGGTCGGACAGTCTGCCGGCGGTTTTGTGTCCCAGTCATTTTACAGGCAGTATCCGGAAATGGTCCTTGGTATTTTTGCGATCGGAACATGTCCGTATGATCCTTGGTATTACAGCAGATCGGATCTGTTCTGGCTGCGGCAGACAAAGTGGATGTTCAATTTGTTTCCGAACGGGATCCTGCAGAGATCCATGGCAAAAATGTGCG
>CADBPK010000160.1 GCA_902796465.1 uncultured Erysipelotrichaceae bacterium
ACCGCTGCATGCGTTCTGCCTGCCGCGATCTGCACGGCGTCATTCAGATCGGATGTATCGAAATCTGTCTGGCTGCATACGACCGTACCGTCCTTTTTCAGACCAAGGGCAAAGTTTCCGAAGGCACTGACCTGTACGATATCTTTTTCAAACGCGTCCGCGTTGTTCAGCGCGCCGCGTATCTGCACATTTTCATCTTTGTCAATATAGATGGAAAACTGATCGCCAAGGGCCAGACGGTTCAGCGAAGATAGCGATACTTCCGTCTTTCCTCCTCTGCCCAGCATGATTCCAAGTAATGCAAGGACCAGCACGGCAATCAGCCCGGCAGAAAGGTAGATCACGGATTTCCGTTTGACTTTCTTTTTCCTGACAGGTTCACGGATGACTTCTGCCGGGATCGTACTCTGCATCGTCACAGTAGCTTCCTGTTCCGGAAGAACATCCACGATCTCATTCATATCCGTACCCTGGAACTGCAGGGTATCGATCGTCTTGGTTGCTTCATCAACCGGCAGTTCAGCTGTCGGTGCGCTGGAGGAAACACCGGAAAGAAGCGTATTATCCGGCTTTGCGAACTGCGAAGTCTTTGCCTGTTCAAGCTGGTCGGTTTCTTCCGGATCCGGACTTGCCACGCTGATGATCTTGGTATTGTCTACAAGCGCCTGTACAGGAACGCGAAATAATTCCGCAAGAATGCGGAGTTCATAGATCGCGCAGATCGAATTGCCGTTTTCCCAGTTCATATATTCGGTTACCGGGATATCCAGCGCCTGTGCCACTTCTCCCTGGGACAGGCCGTAATACTTTCTCAGCAGCGTCAGTTTTTCAGGCAGTTTGTTATTCATTCATTCCCCCTGCTCTCATTATTTTATATATATGACGTTTCATTTTCAACTTAATAGGCAGAAAAATACGCCCTTTCAGGGACGTATCTCATTCATATTCAATGTAGTTTCCGCCTTTCAATCCAAAGAATTCCTCAAAGGTCATTCCTTCCCCGGCTTCATGGATCTCTTTGGCATATTCCTTTCCAACATACCTGTAATGCCAGGGTTCATATGCATATCCGGTCACATCTTCCTTATCTTTCGGATAACGCAGAATAAATCCGTATTTGTATGCGTTCTCGAACAGCCACTGACCTTCAGCGGTATTTTCAAAACTCTGCTGGAGATAATGAGCCAGAGTACTGTCCCCGATATCCACGGCGCAGCCTGTCTGATGATCGGAATATCCCGGCCGCGAACTGACAGAATCAACATATTCTTTCGTATTCCTGCCCAGATAAGTATTGTACAGAGATTCCTGATATTCGGCGGAACGGTATGCGGATCCCAGGATCAGACGGAGACCATCTTCTTTCGCAGCATCGAACATTTCCATCAATGCCTTTCCGGGTTCTTCCCGCAGCTGGTTCTCATAGGAATGCACAAGCGGGACATCCAGTTCGATCAGATCCGCAGGCTCATAGCCATCCGGCAGTTTATGCTTTTTATTGGCGATCCTCAGATAGCCTTCCGGATCATAGAAGCGGGGATCCTCTTCCGGATCGACCGTCGGCGTCGGTGTCGGTTCAGGTGTAGGTTCCGGCGTCGCTTCCGGTGTCGGCTCCGGTGTTGTTTCCGCTGCGATCCGTTCTTTTTCCCGGATCTCACGATTCAGATAAACACGATATCCGAACGCACCGGCGATTGCCGCAAGCAGAAGGATCACGATCGCGAGAAAGATCCTCTGCATGACCATTGTCAAAGTACTGCGTCTCATATTCCTATATCAACTGAATCATTGTGCAGACGGCTGAAAAGGCATGATTTTTCCACAATGTATAACCGATCAGACAGATCAGGATAATAAACAGTATAAATGCCAGCCTGGCCAGATTCTTAGTCATAATTTCCCCTTTACAGATAACCATTTTAGCAACTTTACCTTCCAAAAAGAAAGTGGTTTTTATAAAAACCGCTCCTTTCAGGTCATTTCAATTGACAGAAACGGGTCTTCATTTCATGATTGCCTTAGTTAACAGCCGGTAAGTATCCCGGCATACATGGAGGGATAAAGTATGGGACGTTATGATATTGCAATCATCGGAAGCGGTCCGGCAGGCCTCT
>CADBPK010000161.1 GCA_902796465.1 uncultured Erysipelotrichaceae bacterium
ATTAAGAAAAAGATGACCGAAGTCACCTTAAGAGAATACCGTTTCCTGTTTGCTTATTCGGCAGTTTTGCCGACGTTCCCGCAGTTCGGGCATGCATGATGAGGCTTCTTCATCTCACCGCATACAGGGCATTTTACCAATGTCGGAGCACTGAGCTTATAATGCGTCCTTCTCTTATCTCTTCTGGTTTTTGAAACCCTTCTCTGTTGTACAGCCATGTCTGACACCTCCTACTGTTCGTTATTGAATTGCTTCAGTATTGCCAGACGCGGATCCAGCGTATCTTTCTGGCTTTCCTGATACTCTTTTTCTGTATAGACTTTCCAGCCGTCTCCTTCCGGATACTCCCCTTCCTCAGCCACTGTAGCCTGAAGCGGCGCTTCCATCAGCAGTACATCGATTACAGCCGGCATCAAATCCAACAGATCGTCTGTAACAAGGCGGGTACTGTCATCCTCTTCGTCTGCGTACATCACATACGTTTCATCTGTATCTGCCGATACAGGGACTTCAATCGGATCCGAAGTAATCGCATCAGGGCAGATCATGATGCAGTCTATATTCATATGTACATAGACACAATCATGTTCCCCGTCAACGATACCTTTTCCGCTGACATGAAGATCATTTACGGATGTGATCAGCGCACTGCTGTCAAAAACCGAGTTGTCAATTTCGATCATCTCATCGAATTCGATATCTTTTCCGCGGTTCAGCAATTCCGTAAAATTCCATTTCATGGCATTCCTCGCTTGTTAACGCTTTACAATTATACCAAAGCCGTAATTAATGTCAAAGGAATTTCTCCTGTTTTCCCATTGATATGCACTTTTTTTATGCATGGCAGGCCTGTGTACCGCTTACGCGGTTAATTCAGGTTCCTGATCATAAGAACAGTTATTGTTATTCATCAGCCTTTTCAAAGAGACCAAGCTGCTCGCAGGCATACCAGATCCCGTCATCTTCCGCATTTTTCGTGATGAAATCCGCTTTCTGTTTCAGTTCTTCCGCTCCGTTTCCCATTGCCACACATGTCCAGTCGTCAATAAACATGGTAAGGTCATTGAGCGCGTCGCCGAATACGACAACGTCACTGACATCCCCGCCGAAATGTTCCAGGATCCGCCTAATTCCAACTGCCTTGTCTGTCGGTTCCACAAAAAGGTATTCCTTGTGAAACCGTGCCCATGGGAGTTCTTTCAGCCCGTCCAGCAGCTGTTCCTCCGGCGCGAAACATGCGACGAACATCTTGTTGATGTACGGATAATTCCGGGGATCCAGTCCCGGCACGGTAAGTGTCTTCTGGTAAGTATCGTGAGTGAATTCATAAAAACCGTCATCCGGGGCGAAACGAGTATCGGAGTTTTCCGGCTGCAGAGCCCAGAGGAAACCTTTTTCCCGGCATTCATCCACCAGGGCGATCACCTTATCCCGGTCCAGAGGCGTAATCCCGAGCAGTTCATCATTGATGGTAACGCCGTATCCGCCGTCTGATACCATATGGTGGAATCCGAGTTCTTTCATAACGCCATAGGCAAGCGCCTGCGCGCGGCCGGTGCTGATCGCCAGAAAATGCCCGGCCTCTTCCAGTTTCCTGAGTGCTTTTTTCGCTGACTCCGGAACATAGGATTTCTCATAGCCTCCGGCTGTCAGTGTCCCGTCAATATCAAAGAATAAATACTTTCTCCGCATTTGTCCTCCTGTTTTCCGGATGCTGTCCGTCCGGAATCCGTTTATATTCTCAGTACGTCCTTTTCGATCCATTCAATAACATCACGGATCACTGCACCGGCATTTTTTTCCTGCAGTGTCTCATGCCGCATGTTTTTATACAGTTTTGTTGTGATATTCCTGTAGCCGACTTTTTTCAGCAGGGAAACAGAACTGTCAAATCCTTTTTTTCCGCCGATGCAGGGATCGTCCTCGCCGGCAAAAAAATATATCGGAAGATCCGGTCTGGATACGCGGAAGAGTTCTTTCCTGGCCATCTGTACCATGCCGGAAAACAGGTCATAATAACCCTGGACTGTAAACGGAAACCCGCAGTCTTCATCCGCAATGTAGCGGTCAACGGATTCCTCGTTGTAACTCAGCCAGTCAAGCGGTGTCCGCGGATCTTCAATCGCTTTATTGAAGCTGCCTGTTGCCAGATTATCCAGCATCGCGGAATGGCCTTTTTTTCCGGCTGTGCGGGCTGTCATTTTCGCAATGGTTTTTCCCATAGAAGCCGCTTTCTGATATGCAGGCGCACCGCTGAGTATCATGCCGTCGATCAGTCCGTCATAGTTCTGCAGAAAGCATCTGCCGATCATGGTTCCCATTGAATGTCCGAAATAGATCAGCGGAACATCCGGAAACTCATTCCGGGCATATACCGCGATATCCCTGGCTGATGACACCAGGGCATCCCAGCCGTTCTCTGCGCCGAACCAGCCCCTGTCTTCCCCTTTGCCGGTTTCCCCGTGTCCGGGCAAATCATATGTGACAACAGCAATGCCGTTTTCTGCCAGTTCTTCGGCGAAAGCTTTATAGCGCCGCTGATGTTCCTGCATTCCGTGTACGATAAAAACACAGGCTTTTATTTCCTGTTCCGGTCTGTAAACAGTTTTCACAAGTTTAGATCCGTTCATGATCTGTGATTCTCCTTTCCGGCTTGTATAATTGCACGATCTGCTGCTTTTATTGTAACATTATTGTCATGGACAATTCTTCGGAGAAATTGAAAGTATGCGGTATTATTGCCGAATTCAATCCGTTTCATAACGGACATGCTTTTCTCATACAGGAAGCACGCAAGATCACCGGCTGTGACGCTGTGATCATCGTGATGTCCGGCAATTTTGTACAGCGCGGTGAACCGGCTGTTACAGATAAATGGACACGGGCAGAATTCGCTGTCAAAAATGGTGCTGATGCCGTAATTGAGCTTCCTTTTGCCTATTCCGTACAGAGCGCATCACAATTTGCCCGCGGCGGTGTAAGTCTCCTCAAGGCAGCAGGTGCTGACTGGATCGCATTCGGCAGTGAATGCGGTAATCCGGAAAATCTGAAAGAGATCGCGGAAACACCGACCGATCCGGACCATCTGCGTGTTTCTCTCAGGGAAGGTCTCTCTTTTCCGAAAGCTTATTCGCTTCTGACGGGAAGCATGCTGCCAAATGACATACTCGCTGTTTCCTATCTGAAAGCCATCGGTGATGCACCGATCACTCCTGTCGTCATTCAGAGGCAAGGTTCTTATACAGATGACAATCTCAGCAGTTTTGCCAGCGCATACGCGATCCGCAGGGCATTAAAAGAAAAACGGGAAATCGGAGAGAGCACGCCGATGCACGATATCCTTATGGATTCTCCCCTTCTGTTTCCTGAGATGTATTACCCTTATCTGCGGACACTTCTGCTGACAACGCCGAAAGAAAAACTGCGGGATATCTTCCTTGTCAGTGAAGGAATCGAATCCCATCTGATCAGGCAGGCCGAATCATGCAGTTCCTATGATTCTTTCATCCGGGCCAGCACAACATACCGTTATACGTCTTCCCGGATCCGCCGGACGATCCTGCAGATCATGACGCAGACAACAAAAGAAGAAGTGAGAAACCTTCCTGCGCCGGATACACTGCGCATACTCGCGGTCAATGACACCGGCAGAAAATGGCTTGCTTCCCTGCGCGGCAGTGAAGTCCGTACCGCCTGCAGGTTCTCCCAGATCCCGCTTCCGTATCGTTTGATGGAATCCCGGGCAGCGTATCTGTACGCTTCCGTGCTGCCGGAAGAACAAAGAAAAACGATTCTTGACAATGAGATCAGAGGAACGCACTATGTGCCTTCCCTCTGATCCTTTTTCTTCTCTCCTGCAGTGATTTCCATGCCTTCAAACTTTTGTTTTCCTTGAAATACAACGTAATTGAAAAACATAATAAGGTATAATAAAAACAAGAGGTGATGAATAATGATTCAAATGAGCGAAAAAGCATCAAAAGTTTTTAAAGCACTGGAAGAAGATCCTTCCAAAATGAATTCCATTCTCAAGGGAAACGAATCAAATGTGATCCGTGGAGTTCTGGGTAATGATGCTTCCGAGGAAGAGATCAGCGCCGTAACAAAAGAAGTCAATAATAATAATGTTATGAAGCTGTTCCTCGGTGCAAACGGACAGATCGACGCGGAAGACCTGATGAAAGTCGTAGGTGGTTTCAGCAGTGATTCCACACGTGCCAATCCGACAAAAGCATCCGGCATTGCGGCTCTGCTTGACGGCAAACTGGACGTTAACGACCTGCTCGCGATTACTGGACTGCTCGGCGGCGGTGTTTCCAGCAACAATCTGCTTTCCGGGCTGACATCCAACAACACTGCCAAGCCAAGCAACAGCATGAACCTGTTCAGTGCCCTGCTTGGCGGCGGACAGCAGCAACAGCAGCAGAATAATTCACTGTTCAGCGGACTGTTCTCACAGCCTCAGCAGCAGACACAGCAGAATCCAACAAGCATTCTGATCAACAGTCTGCTTGGCGGGGGACAGCAGCAACAGCAGGTTCAGCAGAATCCTCTGGCAGCCCTGTTCGGTCAGCAGCAGCAACAGCAGGTCCAGCAGAACCCGTTAGGAGCCCTGTTCGGTCAGCCCCAGCAGCAACAGCAGGTTCAGCAGAACCCGTTAGGCGCTTTGTTCGGCCAGCAGCAGCCGCAACAGCAGCAGGGTGTGGACGCTTCTGCTCTGCTGAACGCTTTATTCGGCGGTCAGGCACAGGGCGGCGGTGTGCAGAACAGCCAGTATCCGAACCAGGCATTCGGAGTTGCCCAGAACAACGCAAAACCGGCACAGAATGCAAAACCGGCGCAGTCCAAACCTGCTTCCAATACAGTCAGTGCTTCGGATATCTTCTCCATCGTAAACACGCTGCTCGGAAACAAATAATTACCATCACTCAAAAACAGGGAGTGCTTCATGCACTCCCTGTTTATTATCCAAAATGCTCTTCCAGAGCAGGTATATCCTCCAGATCGATCCATTCTTCCGAAAAGCCGCATTCGGTGCAAAGATACCGGTGTACCTTTACGGCGGAAAAGATCGTCAGTCCGACCGGGATATTATTGCCTGCCCCATATGCGCGTGACTGTCCTTCGATCCGGATAATATCCGAATTGCCGCATTTCGGGCAGATTCCAGTAAATTTCATATATTTATTCCCTTCTGTATTTTCAGATGGAAAACGGCATTACCTCTGGATCGCGTTTTTGCCGGAAGACATCATGGCAAGTACTTCGTTTTCTGCCAGACTGCTGAGATCTCCGCTGACAACTGCTTTCATGACGCCGGCATAAACCGCGAACTCCAGTGCTTTCTGAGGATCTTTCCACTTTCGGATCGCATGGATAAAGCCGCCGCTGCAGGCGTCACCCGCGCCGATTCGGTCAAGGATCGGCATGACATGGATCGTTTCGGTCTTTTTGAATTCTTTCCCGTCATACAGGTATCCGGTCCAGTAGTTTTCACTGGTGCTCGGCGCATCGATATCAATGCTCAGGACCATATCGAAGCCAAATGTTTCCTGGATCTCCCGCATGGATTCCAGAAATGTTTCATGGCTTGTATGAATGCCGAGACAGTTTTCAGAATCCGCTTCATTGGTAATGCAGATGTCCACATACTGCATCAGCGGGATCATTGTTTTCATCGCTTCTTCTTTGGACCACAGTTTGCCTCTGTAGTTGAGGTCACACGATACCGTAATGCCTTTTTCTTTTGCTTTTCTGCAGGCAAGTTCATTCAGCTTTGCCCCGTTTGCACCGATGCCTGAAGTAATGCCTGAAATATGCAGCCAGTCCACATCTTCAAACATTGCGTCATAATCCACTGTTTCAGGATCGAGCAGTGCAATTGCGCTGTCCTTTCTGTCATAGACTACGGATGTTGGTCTCAATCCGTAGCCAAGGTCACAGTAATAAACGCCGAGACGGCCTTCCGGTCTGAGGATCTTTTCCGTTCCGATCCCATGCCAGCGCAGCGCATTCAGCGCGGCCTGACCAAGCGGATTGGCCGGCAGTGCGGTAAAGAATTCTGTTTCATCTCCGCAGTCCGCACATACTGATATGGCATTTGCTTCCGATCCCCCGTAGAAAATACGCAGATCTTCAGCCTGAACCAGGCGTATCCCCTCCTGCGGGGAAAGACGCATCATAACTTCTCCGATTCCCAGTATCTTACCCATTACGGACCTCTTCAACGATTTCCTTCGCTTCCATGCATTTTTCTTTGATATGGTCAAACTTGCCCATGCTGATCCAGTCTTCTTTCACCATCCAGCTTCCGCCGATAAAAGCGACATTCTCCGTACGCAGGTAATCACGGGCATTCACCACGCTGATACCCCCTGTAGGCATGAATGATATCTGTCTGTACGGTGAATGCAGCGCCTTTAATGTACGGATCCCGCCATATGCCTCAGCAGGAAAGAATTTCAGCGTGGTCAGTCCAAAAGACATTCCCATTTCCACTTCGCTCGGTGTACATACTCCCGGGATAAAAGGTATACCCCTGTCAAGCGCGTATCTGACGACTGCCGGATTCAGTCCGGGTGAAACGATGAACGAAGCACCTGCCCGGATTGCTTCCTCTGCCTGTTCCGTGCTCAGAATCGTTCCGGCTCCCACCAGCATATCCGGATAGGCTTTTTTCATGATCCGGATCGCTTCCGCGGCACATTCGGTGCGGAATGTAACTTCCGCGCAGGGAAGTCCCCCTTCCGTCAGTGCTTCCGCAAGTTTTTCTGCTTTGTCTGCTTCATTGATGACAACAACGGGAACTATGCCGATCTCCTTCAGTTTTTCAGTCATTTGTTTCATTTCCATATTCCAGATACGCTCCTTTCATCGGGCTCTGCGCATGTTCGGCAAACATACGCAGCGCGCCGGTCTTATATTTCATTTCTTTTGGTTTCCAGTGTTTCTTTCTTTCCTTCAG
>CADBPK010000162.1 GCA_902796465.1 uncultured Erysipelotrichaceae bacterium
CCGAGAAAATGTCTAGGATATCAAACTCCTTCAGAAGTATTCAACAGCATTCACATGAATTGTTGCACTTAAATTGACAAATTATCTATGCAAAAAAGGAAGTTCACTCGGAACTTCCTTCCTCGAAAACATTCGTATGTGATAATGCGCGGACCAGAAAATAACCCAGTACAACGGCGATCAGTTCACCGATTGCGACATAGGATCCGTTGATCAGTGTTCCGAGAACGATATTGTCCGGCATAAACAGTACTGCCAGTTCAAGACCGACGATGACAAAGTTGAAGACAACAGGCATCAGGCATGACCATATCTGGATTCCCCCGACTGTCTTGTCTTTCAGTTTCCATGTGCACCAGCCGGCGCCGAATGTGGCGAGTGTGCCGAGAATGGCATCGATGAATCCGGTCGGATTGATGCCAGTCGCTGCCCCGATCAGATTTGACAGGAAACAGCCTAATGTGATTCCCCAGATGGAAGGCTTCCACAGCAGGGGAAGAAGCGTAAGCGCTTCGGCGATACGGACCTGGACAGGACCGTAGGCGATCGCGGACAGACCGGGCGTCAGACACAGGACAGTGTAGAGCGCCGCAATCATGGCGATCCGGGTGAATTTTCTTAATTCCATTTTAATCTCCTTATTTTAGTTTTACGTCGGGTAGCCGCTACCGACGGTGAAATGCACGAGGACTATTCTATCTGATTTTTGCCAAAAGTCCATAAAAAAAGAACTTAGCCATGTAAGTTCTGATTCTGATTTTCCTTGTTCTGCAGAAGTTCCTGCAGTTCTTCCGGATCATCATATACTTCACTGCGCGGGTTATTGCGGATCTCATTCGCCATCTTTCTGTCCAATTCCCTTTCCTTGTCATAAAGGGAAGACTGACGGATCTGATGACGGATGCGGGCAACATTTTCCTCCGCTTCCTGTGCCATCAGTGCTTTGTCCTGCTTGTTCAGCGTTGAGATGTAATCGACTGTAAGCAGGGAATCGATCAGCGTTACGATCAGGAGAAACATGTATACGGATTCCCCTTCTTCCACGAACAGGCTGCCGAAAACACAGGCAATCAGGAGATCAAAGAAGATCATTACGCCGGCAAGTATTTTTTTGATATTGTTTGGAATCATGAAGCCTCCTCAGTCCATCGCATCAAGATGGACTTTTCTGACATACCGGTTCTCTTTGAGAAACGATACCAGCGTTTCTATTGTACATGAAATACCGGTAATATCGAGAGAAATCAGTACATTTGCCTTGCCGGCAACCGGCACGGCCTGGGAGATCGTCAGAATGTTCGTGTTGTGTTCGCTCAGGATCTGGATGACGGATGAAAGGGCACCGCTCTGGTCTACAAGGATCAGGCTGATGACAGCCCGGTGGGTAATGATCTTTTCACCCGGCGCAAAGACAAAATCCTTGTATTTGTAATATGTATTTCTGGAAATGCCTGCTTTTTCCGCGGCTTCCGTAACGGTGGCTGCCTCATGCGATTCCAGCATTTCCCTTGCTTCGATCACTTTTTCAAAATAATCCGGGAGCTTGTCCTTATGTACGATCAGAAAATCTCTCTGCATAATCATTCCTGTCCTTTGGTATATGTTCCTTTTTCCGCTACCGATACATCTTTGATCAGCCAGTCTGCCTGCGTATTCTTCAGAATATAGTGCATGATCTCTTCCGGGAAAGCTATCTGATGGATTGCGAGACAGGTGGAACCGGAGCCGCTGATCAGGAAGGCGCTTCTGTTTTCGTCCATGACTTTTTTGATCAGGTCAAAGTCCGGTATGAGCTTTCTGCGGAACGGTTCGTGGATCTGGTCTGAAGCATTTTCCAGCAGCTGGTCCAGATTGCCTGTACGCAGGGCATCGATCAGAAGAACCGCATGGGAGATATTGTATACAGCTGTCTCCCGCGGATAGGAAACAGGGAGCACCCTGCGGGCTTCCTTGGTATCCACTTCAAAGTCCGGGATCATCACGGTGAACTTCCAGTCCGGATGGAGGGGAAGCTGTGCCGTAAAGAAACGGCCTGCGTTATTTTTGCTGGAAGCGGTCAGACCGCCGAAAAGACATGGGGCAACATTGTCCGGATGTCCTTCCATTTCCGAAGCCAGCTGGAAAACCTGTTCCCGGGAAAGACGGTTGTCATGCAGGACACTTGCGGCAGTGATGCCGGCACAGATGAGGGCGGAACTGGAGCCCAGTCCTCTGCTGGTCGGGATGTCACAGTCAAAGCGGACATGGATATCATCCTGTACACCCAGCGCCGCACAGCCGGTGCGGTAAGCCTGCAGAAACAGATTGTCCGCATTGTCATATCTTTCTTCAACATTGAAAAGTTTTGTTTCTTTCGCGGTGCTGACTTCAAAGGAATTGTACAGGTTAAAGGCGATGCCGAGACAGTCGAATCCGGGACCGATATTGGCGCTGCTGGCTGGTGATTTAATGACCGGCATTTGAGATCTCCTCCATTCTTTCTGCAATGACGCGCAGTCCGTCTGCGGTATCGATCGCACGGGTGAAGCGGATCGGCAGGTCTTTCAGGGAAGCGAGGTTTTCCGGAACCGGTACACCTGTCAGGGCATGGAGTGCTTCCATACAGTCGAAGTCGTCTGCCGGCGCGCTGCCGTTCACGGACTGCAGGACATCACG
>CADBPK010000163.1 GCA_902796465.1 uncultured Erysipelotrichaceae bacterium
CTTACACATCTGAAAAAAGAATATCACATTCCTGCACAATAAATGATAAAGCGCGGCAGTATTACGCTGCCGCGCCTATGATTCTGGAGAAATATCAGTATTTTTGGCTTACTCAGGCACCTTCATCGTGATATTGCTGAAAGTCGCACCGCAGCCGAGTGAGAAGACACCGATATGTGCCCCGTTGATTGAATGGGTGATCCGGCTGGTAAAGCACTTGGTATCATCCACATACATGACAACGATCTCATTCTCACAGACCAGTTTCACATGATGCGTATCTTTCAGTGAGAAGTCGTATCTCGTGACAGCTCCCGGTTCATTGTCGAGGAGTTCCGTGAGTTCGAATCCTTCATAATGCAGCTGGTTCCGTTTCGCGTCCAGACATAACGCTGTATAGGTCTCGTCATATTCCGTTCCGCCGAAGGCGAATCCCGCAATGCCGTCCGGATCGATCGTTACATCGCATTCCAGCGTCATGGTCGCCGGTCTTACACCCATGTCAGCCAGCGCGTATTTTTCAGGTTCTGCCGAGAGCGTGATGTTGTTGTCGCTGATCTCGACTTTGCCTTCCTTTGCGGCTGCCTTGACAGGCTTGTCAGCTGTGAAGTAGTTATCAAATGTTTCAGGAGCCTTGACGCCGAGTCTTCCGTCATCAAGCTGGACGATCTGATGAACCATCACGCTTCCTGCCCACTGATAGATGCCGGAATCCGAGCTTACACCTGCGCGTCCGTGCCAGCCGCATAAGTAGAGATTTCCGTTGAGCTCTGCCGGTTTTGCGGCATAGAAGATAAACCCGTTGCCTTCTGTCAGACCTTTGCCGTCCAGGACATTGTCCCTTGCCGGGACAAACGGTCCATCCATGGAATCACTCATCGCATAGTAAGTCACACAGTCCCAGCTGTATGTCAGATACCAGGTATCCCCGATGTTGAAGAGATCCGGGCACTCAAGCATATACTGGGCCATTGGAGCGAAGATCGGTCCGACCATCTGCCAGTTCTTCAGGTCTTTTGAAGTATACTTGAGAACTACGCCGCCCAGTGTTTCTTCTTCCCTGGCCGCGATCAGGAGCCAGTAGCACTGATCTCTTTCCACCCAGAAGACTTCCGGATCACGGAAATCATCCTTGGAATAACCTTCCGGTGCGAAGAACACGACATTGCTGTCCTTCACCCAGTTCTCACGGTCTGTGCTGGTCGCATGCATGACACATTCCTTGCCTTTTCCGCCGTTGCCGTTGTCATTGTGACCGGTATAGAACAGATGGTAAAGTCCGTTTGCGTCCTGCATGACAGATCCTGTTCCCAGTGCGGGATCAGGCTCTGTACCAAGTCCGTAGTTGAGCACCATGCCGTGATCCTTGTAGGAACAAAGATCTTTTGTGCTGAATTTATAGATCGGGTGATAGCCCTGACCGTTGGAATCTGTTTCACACAGATAATACAATTCCAGCTGACCGTCATCGGTCACAAAGGGCATGACATCACCTACATAGCCTTTTTCAGGCGCGGGATACAGGTTGTAATCCACAGCTTCGTACGTCTCCTCTGTGCCTGCGGCAGAACCATTATCAGGAACTCCTCCCTGATTGCCGCCCGCTTCTCCGGAACCTTTGCCGGCATTGCAGGCAGTCAGAGACAAGGTCATGACCAGAAGCAGCGGGAGCGAATATTTCTGATTACGCATATTGTACACACCTTTCTTATTTGATCATCTTGCTTATCTTAAGAATTCCTGAATGATCAGAAGACGTAAATCTTATCCGAAATCAGGTTGATCTTTCCTGCTTTTTCGACCTGGACGTCGCTGACCATGATCGTGTTCGGTGCGACACAGTTGCCGAGAGAAAGCTGAATGACGAGCTTTATATCTTCCTTGACATAAGCGGAATACTCAACGTATTCACCATATGGCTTGGACATCAGTCCGAAGATTCCGCCGAGACCCTTTTCAACATCCTTGTTGTTCAGACATACTTCGAACGGTGCCGGAATGATGGACTTGACGAGCATGCGGATGCGGTACTTCTGTCCTTCCTGGAGGGTAACCCCAGTATTGATAAAGAGTTTTGTCTTCCAGGCTTCAAGCCCTTCATTCGGTGTTTTGATCAGACGTATTGTATCTTTGAACGGTGTCCTCTCAAGCGTTGAGGTATAACCGGGCTGTGTATCCAGTTCGGATACATTTTTGATCTCAGGTGTCCTCGTGTGCTTGAATGTTACTTCTTCGACCTTGACATTGCTGATCTTGTAGACATTTCCGCTGGTGCTGTTGGTCTCACCGAAGCGGAGCTGCATCGAAATCTCACCTTTGCTGTCACCAGGATAAATGATGTATGAGAACGTCTTCTTGCCGGCAGGCAGATACTGCTCATAGAGCGCACCGTATGCCAGTTCTTCTTTTCCGTCATAGAACACTTCGAACATGTTCTGCGATCTCGCTGAATCGATATCCACGCTGACGCGGTAGCCTTTGCCGGATTTCGGTGTGACACCTGTACGGACAATGACCTTTGCCTCCCAAGGATGTCTGTCGGAAGGTGCTTTCTTGATATTGAACACAGCAGAAGAATCCTTCTGATCAAGAGAAGTGATATAGTCTCCGTCTGCAGCTTTGCTGATATAGCCTACACTGTCATAAGTGAAGTCCGGAATGACGTTCCTGGAAGAACTGATGCTTGACTCTTCGACTTTCACGTTGCTGATCGTGAATGTATTCGCCTTGGAAGCATTTCCGAGTCCGAACTGGATGATCAGTTCAGCATCCTTTTCAGGTGTGATGTTGTAGGTAACAGTCTTCTTGCTGCTTGTCGCTTTCAGACCGTACTGTGCGCCGAGTTCTTTTTCAACTTCAACGTTGTTGTAGCAGATCTCGTATTCCATCGCTGACTGCGACTTGACATCAACGCTCACGCGGTATGTCTTGCCTTTCTTCAGTTTCGCGCCGGTCTCCGCAAAGAGTTTGATCTTCCATGCTTCACGTCCGGAACTCGGAACTTTTGTAATCGCCAGGCTTGCGGAAGACTTCGTATTCGACAGACTTGCTTTGTAGTCCTCATGTACCCAGACATTGATCGGTCTGTTCGGATTTTCTTCAATTACTTCCTCAACCTTAACATCACTGATCGTCAGATTGTTATTCTTAGGGCTGTTTCCGAGCATCAGCTGGATGATCAGTTCTGCATCATCTGAAGGCTTCACTGTATGTCTGATCATAGTATTGCCTGTGCTCAGATCATAGAAGTCTCCGACAGCCTTTTCTTCAGTACCGTTGTTGTAGAAAGCATTGTACGTGGTCGCTTTATCTGCCCTCAGCTTATAGCTGATACGGTATTTCTTGCCTTTCTCGAGCTTCGCTCCGGTCTCTACAAACAGTTTGACTTTCCAGTCTGCCTGTTCGGACGCAACCGTATCAAGTTTCAGAGTGGCGGAAGAATCATCATTTGTCAGATCTCCCGAATAACCAGCATCCATGAACTCGTGAACAGGAGCCCATGCGATCAGAGGATCTGTCATGAGGTTTTCGCCTTCTTCCTCCGCAAACACTTCAACCTTGATATTGCTTACCGTTACGCTTTCTCCAACCGGGGTATTACCGAGGGCAAACTGGATGTTCAGTTCACCCGTACGATCCGGTGTCACTGTATATTCTACAGTCTCTGTTGTTTCAGAAGCTGTAAGGTCGTACTTCGCGCCGAATCCTTTTTCTTCATCACCGCTGTTGTAGCAGATCTCGTAACCTGTTTCGGAGTCTGCCTTAACATCTGCGCTGATCCGGTATGTCTTTCCGGCTTCCAGTATTGCGCCGGTCTTTGCAAAGAGTCTCGCTTTCCATACTGCAGGAGATTCCGCCTGATCTGTAGTGAGTTTTGCAGAACTGCCGTCACCGCTCAGAGACACTTTGTAATCCTTATCTGACGCGTAATTGAACGATTTCGGATCAACTACCTGAACCGGTTCCTCGCCGTCCTCTTTCACTTCCAGGGTAATGCTGTTCACAGTGAATGTATTCGCAGGACTCTTGCCCACCTGGAACAGGAGGACCAGATTGTCTGCGTTGAGATCTGAATCTGTTTTGATCTTATGTATAATATTTTTTGTTTCACCGGCGCCTATGCTCTGTTCATATTCTCCCTCAAATGCTTTTTCTTCACTGCCGTTGTTATAGAGAACTTCGAAATTAAACGCTTCAGCGGACGTAACGTTCGCTGTTACTATGTATTCCTTGTCTGCTTCAAGCTTGGTTCCGGTATCTGCGAACAGTTTGGATTCCCATACACCGTGATTTTGGGTTATCGTCAGTGAAGTGCCGCTTACTGACTGATCAATCTGATCATCATGTGCTTCCGTTGCTGTAAGACCGGAAATCTCTACATTTTCATAAGCGCCTTCAACATCCTGCTCTTCCGAATGTGCAGGAACAAATTCCTCCAACTTGACGCTATTGACTTTGATTGTGTTGCCGGCCGGACTATTACCAAGCTGATATTTCAATACGAGCTTCTCCGTACCGCCGGTAAATTCATTTACAAATGTCTTTGTTCCACCCGCATCGATATGCGGATCATAAAGAGCACCATATCCCTTATCGGGTCCATCATCAGCAGATCCCTTACCGAAACAGATCTCAAAATCTATTGTTTGTTCAGAAGACACTTCTGTAGAAGCTTTATACTTCTTGCCTGATTCCAGTGCGGTGCCAGTATCGATAATAAGTCCTGATTTCCAGACACCCTGATCCGCAGGAACAGTATTGATCGTCAGAGAAGTTCCTGAAAGAGACTGCTCATAATCATCATCACAGAAAGCCTCAGCTTTCATACTGATGTCCACGGTTTTATAGCTGTCCGGCACATCAATAGTTTCTGTATGTCCCGGAACATACTTCTCGATCTTCACATCACTGACAGTAATGGTATTTGGAACAGGGCTGCGGCCTGTCATAACCTGGATGACCAGATTTCCTTCTTCGATATCTGTTCCGGTTTCAAATACGAATGGCTTCGTCTCACCGGCAGCGATGCTTCTCTCGTACAATGCACCAAACCCTTTTTCAGTGCCGTCTCTGTTATAGTCGATCTCGAATTGATCGATAGCCTTTGTTGATTTGATGTTAAACGTGATTCTGTGCTTTTTCCCGGCCTCCAGTGTTGTATTGGTATTTACAAACAGTTTGGAATTCCATGGATCACGATAAACTTTGGTAATCTTCAGGGAAGAACCGTCTAATGATTGATCAAATCCATTATTATGTCCTTCTCCATCAGTATGTGTTTCTGAGAATACCGGTGAAGGCATAGATACCGGAACATATCCATCTTCATCAGGCTCTGTCGTGCTTACTGTAGGATAAGCAAAATCATCCGGCAGGATGGATTCCGTATCTCCTAAAGTTATGGCAGCGATCTTGATATTGCTGACTGTGATCTTGTTTCCGGAAGCGTCATCTGTCTTTCCAAGCTGGAATCTCATGATGATCGGACTCTCATCGCTTTCCGCGACAAAAGCGTGCCTGATCGACTTCGTTTCACCGGCAGTCATTTTCTGGCCATACAAAGCGCCATAGCTCTTTTCATCTTTGCCGTCAAAGCAGATCTCGTATTCCGCCTGGTCTTTATCACCTGTAACGTCAAAGCTGATCGCATATTTCGTTCCCTTTTCAGGTGTAACACCGGTGTTGATAAAGAGTTTGGATCTCCATACACCGCGGTCATCTGCGCTGGACGGTGCTTCTGTAATATCCAGTGTCGCACTGTCATCTGTTGAGGAAACACTCTGGGTATATACATCATCATGCTGTTCCGTAACATTTACACCTGTCGTGTAAGCGAAATCATCCGGAAGAACACTGACATATTTTACTTTTCCCGCACTTGTCTCATATGAGAAATCTGAAGGCAGGACGTTTGTGAATTTCTGTTTCACTGATTCAACACTGACGTTGCTCAGTTTATATGTATTGCCTTTGGAGGAATCGGTTTTACCGAGCTGCAGACGCAGTGTCAGCGGACCGCCTGCGGATTCAGGCGTGATCAGCTGTTCAACATGGTCTGTCTGACCGGCCTTCAGGCTGCGTCCGTAAAGCGCGCCGTAAGCATTCTCGCTGTCACCGTCGAAGCAGACTTCATAATCAGCCTGATCACCGGTAGGTGTGAGATCATATTTAACCAGGTAAGTCTGGCCGGGCTGCAGTTTTACACCTGTGGCAACGTAAAGTTTTGCTTTCCATACACCGCGGTCATCTGCTTTATCCGGTGCCTTTTTGATCTTGAATGTCGCCTCTGAAGAACTTTCCTTCAGATCAACAACATAACCGTCATCATGACCTTCATAGATTGTATCGATGCCGTCGTATGTAAGATCCAGAGGAAGCTTTTTGAAAGCAACCGGGATCATCTGCTCAATATAGTCTCCGGTCCAGATAGAATCATCCAGCTCAAAATCAGCCGGCAGCATGCTGGTATAGTTATCTATAATCTTATCAACCTGAACATTTCCGAAGATTACCTTGGAGCCGTCAGGCGTCTTACCCAGGGACAGCTGCATAACAAGCTCATCGCCGTAGCCTCTTCCTGTTACGACAGCTTCGATCTTCTTGACTTCATCCGCCTTTAAGCTCTGTTCATAGAGAGCTCCGTATCCCTTTTCTTCATCACCGTTGTTGAACAGGACTTCAAAAGGCATGTCATCATGACACATGATGTCCGCAGTAACGCGGTAACGGGAACCCAGTTCAGGGATCACGCCTGTCCTGACATAAAGCCTGGACTTCCATACACCCGGATCATCCGGTGCATCAGCGAAGTTGACATTGATCGTGTCTTCCCTGCGCACAGGAATCACAGCGTAGCCGGAGTCGTGTTTTTCATAAACGACTGATTCTCTTTCGAAGTTTACAGGTTTGGGAAGCGCGTTTTCATACTTGGACTCATCCTCATACTCTTTCACTTCGATCGAAGTAAAATCGATCGTAAAAGGCGAAAGCATGCCAAGCTGCAGATCAAGATAGCTCGTGCCGCTCGAGGCTATCATGACGCCTGTAATGCTGTTGTCACCTTTGCGAATCGAAAATTCCTGGAAATCTCCGAATTTAACTTTACCTGCCACATCCGAGCGGAAGTTATAGGTTACAAAGTAATCTCTTCCCGCTACAGTCGGATAATTGCATTCCAGTTTGACATGCCATGATTCTCCGTCTGTCTTGGTAGCGTTAAAACGATAGACACCGTCAACCGCTTTACCGGTTCCTTCGACTTCGGTTCCTTCGAATTTGGCACGGAAAATAGAATTGTCGATCCGTTCAGGCGTTACTTTCCCTGTGTTCCCTGCAGATTCCTGGGACTGGCCTTCTGTCGGAAAATTCTCAAACGGGAAAATGTCTTCCCAGTTTGTTGCTTCTTCTTCCGTTTCGGGATCGTCCGCATTACGCTGCGGAGCATCCTGTCCGCAGCTGGTCAGCAGGAGTGAACACATGAGCAAACCAATGCCCATGAATCTCACACGTTTCATACCGAATTCCTCCTCCATTGATGATGCGTTTACTGCAGAAATCACACTTTATTTGTTCTAAATCCGACCCGGCAGTCCGGATTAGTATTAAAAAAATACTAAATGATGCAATTTTACTTCATTTTAAGTATGAAACGGCGTTTACGGCATGTCAACAATATCCGTTTTTTAAGCATAAATATGTGCAATTTGTAAACTGATTTTGCATATATAATAGAGCACCTTATAAGCGTAAAGCTGTTTTGCCTCTTCGACTTTACAATTTGTATACTTTGATTTTTGATTTTTCTCATGCTATCATTTTGTTCAATTAAATAAGGTAATTAAAATAATAGAAAAGGAGGATTTATGCGGCTGAAAAGAGTCACAATGCAGGAAATTGCTGACGCATGCGGATTATCGCGCAATACAGTCTCAAAAGCCTTCAACGGACGCGGCTCTGTACCGGAAACTACGAAAAATCTGATTTTTGCCAAAGCCCAGGAACTTGGATATTATCAGCATTCAGCCGGAGGCGAACCGGTTCAGAAAAATACAGGTACAATCGCGGTTCTGACCCAGCATAAACTTCTCAGTCATAATTTCGGCGCGTTCTTCATTACGAGTTTTACCGACCGGATCAGCCGCTTTGGATACACCATGAAGATGTATGAGATATCCCGTGAAGAAATCACCGCAAAAAAACTGCCGCCTCATTTTGATCCGAAAGAGACAGCCGGGATCCTCGGTATTGAACTGTTTGACCGGGAATACATTGAAATGATCTGTTCCCTCAAACTGCCGACTATTTTTGTGGACGGATATCCCCGTGCCCGTGAATCGCTGATAAACTGTGATTTTATTTCCATGGAAAACATTACAAGCGAAACCATCCTGGTCAGCCGCATGATCGAACACGGTGCGAAAAAGATCGGATTTGTAGGAGATTACGAACACTGCAACAGTTTCTATGAACGGTGGATCGCTTATTGCGGCTGCCTGTATAAATCCGGTCTTTCCGTAAACAGAGATCTCTGCATTCTGAAAGAAGACGGCCTGCAGTACGAGAATATCGAATGGCTTCTGGAACAGCTTGACGCTATGCCGGAAATGCCGGATGCGTTTGCCTGTGCCAATGACTATCTCGCCATTCATCTGATGACCGCACTGAAAGAAAAAGGACTGTCAATCCCCGAGGATGTGATGGTATCGGGATTTGACGGATCCATGGAAGCCGCTCTCGTCCAGCCTTCCCTGAGCAGCGCCCAGATTCCAAGCAGTGACATCGGCAGACTTTCAGCCTTCTTCCTGGCACAAAGGATCCAGTACCCTGATTTCCCCCTTCAGTGGGTCTATGTGAAGACTATACCGATGTATGGGGAAAGCACCCGCTGATCCGAAACACAATCGTTTTTTAACCGATGCCTTTGCATCGGTTTTTCATTTTCCCCGTAACAAAAAAGGACGATATATCTTCGTCCCTGAATGAAAATTCATTTCCGGATACATCGTCCTTAAAACGGCTGTTATTTTTTCTCAAACCATCCTTCGTCCTGCATTTCCTGCCGTACTTCCTTAAAGCATTTCACCGCAAATTCCAGATCTTCCTTTGTATGGCATGCGTTGACCTGTGTGCGGATACGGGCTTTTCCTTTCGGAACGACCGGATAGGAGAACGCCACAACATAGACTCCCTTTTCCACCATTCTGCGGGCAAATTCCGCTGTAATCATTTCATCATACAGCATGACCGGAACGCACGGATGTGTTCCCGGGATCACATCGAATCCCGCTTCGACCAGATTCTTCCGGTAATCCACCGTGATCTCTTCCAGATGATCCCTGAGTTCCGTGCTTTCTTCCAGCATATCAAACAGTTCAATAGCCGCGCCGGTAATTGCCGGTGCCAGGGAATTGGAGAACAGATACGGACGGCTTCTCTGCCGCAGGAGATCAATGATCTCTTTCCGTCCGGATGTATAGCCGCCGGATGCGCCGCCGAGCGCTTTGCCCAGCGTTCCGGTTATGATATCCACCCTGCCTTCCACACCGTTGTATTCAGGCGTACCTCTGCCTTTCTTGCCGACAAAGCCTACCGCATGGGAATCATCCACCATGACAAGTGCTTCGTATTTGTCCGCCAGGTCACAGATCCCTTTCAGATTGCAGATAATTCCGTCCATGGAGAAAACGCCGTCGGTAGCGATCAATTTGATCTTTGCGCCGTCCGCATCAGCCTGTTTCAGCTTTTCTTCCAGATCCGCCATGTCATTGTTCTTATAGCGGTATCTTTTTGCCTTGCACAGACGTACGCCGTCGATAATGGAAGCGTGATTCAGCTCATCACTGATCACGGCATCTTCTGTCGAAAGCAGTGTTTCAAACAGTCCGCCGTTGGCATCAAAGCATGA
>CADBPK010000164.1 GCA_902796465.1 uncultured Erysipelotrichaceae bacterium
CAGCATCTATGTGCGGTATCTGAAGTATCTGAAAAAGGAGAATATTGTCAGGGAAGATTATATGACTTCCCTGGATATTGAACAGAAGGCATGGGAAAGATTCCGGAACCGTGATACAGGCAGGATCCGTGAGATATGGATGCAGGAAAGATATGGCGGTCAGATACAGAAAGACGATGAGATCCGTTCTTTATTCAAAAATTTTAAAAAATCAGTTAACCGGCAGAATTCATAAAACAGGCAGGTGATTATATATGTGGAACAAAGAAACAATTCATGAGGCAGTAAACAGCCAGAGAGCGTATTTTGAAAGCGGACAGACACTGGATATTTCCTGGCGGAAGGAACAGCTTGTACGACTGAAAATGAGCATACTCGCATATGAAGAAGAAATTGAGCAGGCACTGGAAGCCGATCTGGGCAGAACGGCGGCGGAAGCGTATCTTACGGATATCGGTCCTTCGATCGTTGAAATCAATGAAGCCCTGCACCATCTGAAAAAATGGTCCCATCCTGAGGTTCATTACAGCGGTGCGGCATGTTTTCCGAGCATGATCACAAAAGTATATAAGATGCCTTACGGGACATGTCTGATCATCAGCCCGTTCAATTTCCCGTTTCTCCTGACATTCGGTGTTCTGGCTGCCTCCATTTCGGCAGGAAATACAGCGGTGATCAAGCCGAGCTCCAAATCAGCAGCGAGTACGGCTGTGATCGAAAAGATCATAGCAAATACATTTCCGCCGGAGTACTGCACAGTCATCAGCGGCGGACATGACATTGCGGATCTGTGCCTGAAAGAACGATTTGACAAGATCTTTTATACAGGATCACCGAAAGTCGGCAGACATGTAATGGCATGCGCTGCAGAAAACCTGACGCCTGTCGGTCTGGAACTTGGCGGGGAAACAGGCAACTGGTGCATCGTACGTAAGGATGCAAATATAAAAGATGCAGCAAGGAAGATTACGTTCTTCAAGATCCTGAATGCCGGGCAGATCTGCATCAATATAAACCAGGTTGCGGTAGCTGAAGAGGTCGCTGATCAGTTTATTGAAGAACTGAAAAAGGAGTTTACCCGCCAGATAGGAAATGCGGTAAATAATCCGGAGTATCCGAAACTGATCTCTGAAGCGGCGTACGGCAAATGTTCCTTTGAAGCAGAGAAATACCGTGCAAAGATCGTTTACGGCGGATACGGAAACAGGGATACGCTGAAATACGCACCGACTATCCTGTATCCTGTCGGTAAAGATGAACCTGTAGTCAAACATGAACTGTTTTCACCGCTTCTTCCTGTTGTGCCTTTTAAAGATGCGGAGATCGCGGATCTGCTCAGTACGATCGCCGGCAGGGAACATGGCCTTGCGCTGTATCTGTTTACGAAAGACATAAAATGGGCTGAATCCGTTATGTCTACCCAGCAGTACGGCGGCGGATGTGTCAATGAAGTCTGCAATCATCTGATGGTAAAAGGCGTACCGTTCAACGGCACCGGTCATTCGGGTATGGGAGCGTATCACGGCGAATGGGGTTTCCGGGAATTCTCCCATCCATCAACAGTATTGTACGGTAGCCGGTTCTTCAATCTTCCGCTGCGTGAACATCCCTATTCCGGGAAAAAAGCAGAATATAAAATGAAGCTGCTCAGGCTGTTTGAGAAGTGATATCTGTATTTAAAAGGGGAGTATGCTGCCCTGCCTGTCTGCAGTCAGCAAACTCCCCGCTTTCCGATAAGAAACATAATCAGTTATAAATGTATATATACAGATCAGATCATAATCTGATCCGCTGATATGAATTGACAGAGGCTTGTTTGATCAGAATCAATCAATTATAAAGAATATAAAATTCCGTGCAGGAAGGGGGAGCTGAGTTTAATGCCGAAAGATCCTCTCTGCCTGGCAAAGAATGGGACAAATAAAAATCGCATAACATACATTATGCGAAATAGCGAATAAATAAAGGCCGGGGGAAGCTGATATACAAAAATGCTTGTTTCGTGGTACTCTTCAGTCCGGTTTTTATTATTCTTTTTTTTATTTCATATGTAATTATTTTATCTGCGGTATGACCTATTATTTTAGACTCTGATATATCGTATCTTTTATTTTTATATATCGTTTTGTATAGAATCGATTACGTATTGCATATGAATCTAGTTTTATCGAGTTATGACATTATTTATGAAAAAAGCGGCCTCATGAGAGCAATCGAAATATTCTTTGATGGATAGTAACCAATGCCGATTCATCTCATGACTTTACACCAGGCTGCGGACAACATTTATATCTGCTTTTTTTAAAATACACAGAATAAATGCGAAGTATGCCGGACAGATGGATTTGAGTTTATTTTAATGTTGTGTGACTTGCTGTCATACAGATTTTCCCTGATTATCATAGTTCATAAATAAATCCGCAGAATGGTACAGAACCATGTATAAATAAAAGATTCGGAAATGCTTATGAAATAGTCATTGATAATATACAGATATTTGCTGATGATTGTGAAAAATGTCACAAGTAAATATTAGAACCTTTCATTGATATTTAATCTCGCTTCACAGTATTTCTGTTCGGTTATCATATATCTTTATCTATTTATGTCTTATGAATCATGTCTGTTCATGTTTTACTTAGGTATCAGCTGGTTTTTATTGTTATGACAATCAGAAAACCTCTCCCCTTTCAATATTGATTCATTTGTATTGAATTCTGCTTTCATATAAGAAAAACACTTCATTTCTGAAGTGTTCATTTGAAGTTCTTTATTTAACCAGATCTTTCAGGCTTTTGCTTGCCTTGAAACTCGGGACCCGTGAACATGCAATTTCGATCGGTTCCTTAGTCTGCGGGTTGACACCTGTTCTGGAAGCCCTAGTGCGGACTTCGAATTTACCGAATCCGGTAATTTCGACTTTACCGTCATTTTTTAATGTTTCGGCGATCTCGTCAAATACCAGATCGACGATCTCTGCAGATTCTTTTTTTGTCAGGTTATGCTTCTCAGCAATGGTAACCGTTAAACTCTTCTTATTCAATAGATCCATAAAAAACCTCCATATGTTTGCTATTCTACAATAGATTTTTTACAGATTCAATCAGAAATATGAAGACTGACTGTTTCATTTGTTCAGAAGACTGAGGAGATCAGGCAGAATCTGCCTGAGTTTTTCATCTGTCAGGTTCTTTACCCCTGCTGCACAGCGATGCCCTCCGCCGCCGTAGAATTGTGCTACGGTATTGACCGGCGCGGTTTTCGAGCGCAGGGATCCGTCATAAACAGTCATTCCGTCATTATCTTTCGCCGTGAACATAGCCCAGATCTCGAATTCTTTCACATGACCGAGTTCCCCGATGAAATTCCTTGCTTCAGAACCGTTGATGCCCCATTTTTCCTGGTCTTCCAAAGAAAGAATGAAATAAGCAAGTTTGTTGTCAATGATCTTAACACCTGAACGGATAAAATTCGCAAATGCGTATTCTTCCAGGCTGACATCAAACAGATAACGGTTGATCTCAGGGATATTAATGCCCGTCCGGGCCAGGTAAGCAGCTGCCATCAGTGAAGACGGAGTAGTATTGCTTGTCATAAAGCATAATGTATCTGTCAGAAGTCCCTGATAAAGATATTCTGCTGTTTCTTTAGATACTGACTTATCTTCGGCTGATTTCATGAATTCAGCAAGGATCTCACATACAGCCGCAGCCTTATCATTGACTTCATTGTCATCCGCATACGGATACAGATCCGGGTGATGATCGATTTTCAGCACATGTGCAGCCATGGAAAAGCGCTGGTCATCCACCCGGTCAGGTGTGTTTGTATCCACAACGACTGCCAGACTGGAGCGGATCACTTCATCCTCAACTGAATCCAGCGCCGGGAATCTGCCCTGGAACGAAGTTTCCGTTCCAAGCGCATAAACCTTCTTTTCCGGGTAGTTGTCTATGATCCACTGCTTCAGACCGAACTGGGACCCACTGGCGTCACAGTCTGGTCTCTGATGCCGGAAAACGGTGATGGTATCGTATTCCTCAATCAGCTGCAGGATTCTGTTGTAGTTCATTCGATACCCAGAAGACGGACAGTATCTCTGGCGATAACGAGTTCTTCGTTGGTCGGAATGACCCAAACAGCAATCTTGCTGTCAGGTTTGGAAATCAGGCATTCCTTGCCGCGGATCGTCTTATTCAGATCATAATCGATGGAAAGATCCATGCCAGGTGTCAGTGCCTTGAGGATCCTTTCACGCATATGGTCGTCGTTTTCACCGAGACCTGCCGTGAATACCATCGCATCAACATGACCCAGCTGCATATAATATCCGCCGATGACATTGACAACACGGTTTGTATACAGATCAACAGTCAGTTTCGCACGCGGATCGCCTTTTTCAAGAGCGCTCTGGATATCACGCGCATCGGAGCTGATGCCGGAAACACCCAGCATACCGGAACGCTTGTTCAGGAATGTGTCCATTTCATCCGGTGTGCATTCCAGCTTCTTCATCATGTAGAATACGACAGTCGGATCGATGTCACCGGAACGTGTTCCCATCATGATGCCGCCGAGCGGTGTAAGACCCATGGATGTATTGATGCATTTGCC
>CADBPK010000165.1 GCA_902796465.1 uncultured Erysipelotrichaceae bacterium
AAAATCAAAGAAAAGGAGACATATCATTTATGAGTTTACCCAAGGATTTTCTGTGGGGCGGCGCGCTTGCGGCTCATCAGTTTGAAGGCGGCGTTCTTGAAACAACAAAAGGACTTTCTGTTGCGGATGTCATGACTGCAGGTGCAGTTGACAAACCGAGAGTGATCACTGACGGCGTACAGGAAGGACTCTATTATCCGAACCATGTCGGTATCGACTTCTATCACCGTTATAAGGAAGATATTGCCTTATTTGCGGAAATGGGTTTCAAATGCTTCAGAACTTCCATCGGCTGGTCCAGAATCTTCCCGAAAGGGGATGAGGAAGAACCGGATGCGGAAGGCCTGAAATTCTATGATGATGTGTTCGATGAACTGCTGAAATACAATATCGAACCGGTAATCACGCTTTCTCATTTCGAGATGCCTTATTATCTCGCAAAGGAATACGGCGGATTCCTGAACCGGAAGACGATCGATTTCTTCGTGAAGTTCGCCAAAGTCTGCTTTGAACACTACAAGGGAAAAGTCAAATACTGGATGACATTCAACGAGATCAACAACCAGATGAACTACAAGAATGACATCTTCGGCTGGACCAATTCCGGTGTACATTTCGGAAACTATCCGGATCCGGAAAAAGCAATGTATCAGTGCGGCGCGTATGAGCTTGTCGCTTCCGCGAAGGCAGTCAAGATCGGACACGAGATCGATCCGGACAACCTGATCGGCTGTGTGATCGCCATGGTCCCGATCTATCCGTTCTCCTGCCGTCCGGCTGACCAGGTACTGGCACAGCAGATGATGCACCAGAGATATTTCTGGAGCGATGTCATGTGCCGCGGACATTATCCGGCATATGCCCTCAAGATGTTCGAAAACAAGGGCTGGGATATGGATATCACCGAGGAAGACAAGGAAGCACTGAAGGAAGGCATCGTTGACTATATCGGCTTCTCCTATTACATGACGAATACGGTGGATTCCACAGCGAATAAGGATGTATCGAAATCTCTGGACGGTTCTTCCCCGAATTCCGTTCCGAACCCGTTCATCAAGGTTTCCGACTGGGGATGGGCGATCGATCCGGAAGGACTGCGCTATGCGCTGAATGCTTTCTATGAGAGATATGAAAAGCCGCTGTTCATCGTTGAAAACGGCTTCGGTGCGATCGATGTCAAGGAAGCTGACGGTTCCTGCCATGATCCATACAGGATCTCCTACTTCAGGAATCATATTATTGAAATGAAGAAGGCAGTGATTGAAGACGGTGTGGATCTGATGGGTTATACACCGTGGGGATGCATCGACTGTGTATCCTTCACGACCGGCGAAATGAAGAAGAGATACGGCTTCATCTATGTCGACAGGAACAACGACGGTTCCGGTACACTGGAACGCAGCAAGAAGGATTCCTTCGACTGGTACAAAAAAGTAATTGCATCCAACGGCGAAGAACTCTGATCGTCTGAATACAGAGAAACGCGGCAAATACCGCGTTTTTTATGTGAAATATCAGTGAAAGCTCTGCACAGGTTTTGACTGTTATTTTTCATTTGTGGTAGAATACGCACATTATCAATGTATTGATGAGAAAGGAGATCTGCCATGGAAATAAAGAGACCTCGTCACAGAGATGTAATGGCACTTAACCGTGAATATACCGCTGAACAGCTGGATCAATATCTGCATTTATTCCGGATCGAACCGGAAGTGTATCAGGAAAACAACGTGCAGAGAGGACTGCGCGATGTGAACGGAACCGGCGTCCTGGTCGGCATGACGAATATTTCGACAGTCAACGCAAAGAAGATCGTAAACGGAATGAAAGTTCCCTGTGACGGTGAACTGTATTACAGGGGATATAAGGTCAATGATCTGATCGCGGGACTCAGAGGCAGGGAACAGTTCGGATTTGAGGAGATCACATATCTCCTGCTGTTCGGTGAACTGCCGACAAGTGAGCAGCTGGACAAATTCCGGGAAATGATCTCGATCAACCGGACACTGCCACCGCATTTCGTGCGTGATGTCATCATGAAGGCGCCGAGCAGGGATATCATGAATTCCATGACACGGAGTGTGCTTACACTCGCGTCCTACGATGATAAGGCTGAAGACATTTCCCTGGACAATGTGCTGATCCAGGCGATCAAGCTCATCAGCAAATTTTCCATGTTAAGCGTGTATGCGTATCATTCCTATAACCACTATGAGATGCATGACAGCATGTATATCCACAGGCCTGACAGGTCAAAGTCAATGGCGGAAAACATACTGCGCATGCTGAGACCGGACAGCAGCTATACGGAGCTGGAAGCCCGCGCATTGGATGCTGCGCTGATCCTGCATATGGAACACGGCGGCGGAAACAACTCCACATTCACGACAAGGGTCGTCACTTCTGCCGGTTCGGATACATACAGTGTGATCGCTTCGGCACTGTGTTCCCTGAAAGGGCCGAAGCACGGCGGTGCCAATATCAAGGTCATGGAAATGATGGAGGATCTCAAGGCAAACGTGGATAATACGGAAGACCCGCAGGCCGTCCGTGATTATCTGGAAAAGATCCTGCATAAACAGGCCTTTGACGGAAGCGGTCTGATCTACGGTGTGGGCCATGCGGTCTACTCCCTGTCCGATCCGCGTGCGGTCATCCTGCAGGAATTCGCGGAGAAGCTGGCACAGGAAAAAGGCATGCAGAAGGAATATGAACTGTATCAGACGGTTGCGGAGAATGCGCTGGATCTGATCCGCAAGGAACGCAGGATCTACAAGGGCGTCTGCGTCAACGTGGACTTTTACAGCGGCTTCGTATACAAAATGCTGAATATCCCGGTGGAGATGTATACGCCGATCTTTGCGATGGCAAGAGTGGTGGGCTGGTGCGCGCACCGCATGGAACAGCTGGTCAATGAAGACAAGATCATGCGTCCGGCCTATGAGAGCACCAGTACGATCCGGGATTACATTAAGCTCGAAGACAGACAGTAACCATAGAACTCTTTACCCGCAGATGCTATATTGAAAACAGCAGAGAGCGGATTGGAAAGATCCGGTGAGGATAATATGCAGAAAGAGATCACGAAGTACGGCAAACTGCTGAACGAACAAGGTCAGCTGGCACATCCGGGATGGGCAAGACATCCCGTTATGGAGTATGTACGGAAAGACATCAAAGCGAATCCGCTTCGGATCAAGGAGTGGGACTACTATCTGATCACCGACGGAAAGCGGGGACTGGCCCTGACTGTGGCAGATAACAGCTACATGGGGATGTACAGCGCATCCTGGCTGAATTTTGAAGAACCATGTGAAACGACAAAAAGCGTCATGACCGTCCTGCCGATGGGAAGGACCGGTCTGCCGGCTTCATCAGCGGAAGGAGATACCGGTTTTAAAAACGGAAGGATCGATATCCAGTTCTGCAATAACGGCAGGGAAAGAAGACTGTACTGTTCATTTTCGAGATTCCGGAAGAAGGAGACCCTGGAAGCGGCTGTTATCCTGAAAGAAGAGCCGCAGGAATCCATGGTGATCATGACCCCCTATGCGGAAGATCCCCATGCGTTTTACTACAACCAGAAGATCAACTGCATGAAAGCAGTCGGATTCGTCAGCCTCGGCAGTGAAAAATACCGTTTTGATGAATCTGCGTTCGGTGTTCTTGACTGGGGAAGAGGCGTATGGACATATGCCAATACCTGGTACTGGGCAAGTGCTTCCGGCATGCTGGATGGACATACTTTCGGGTTCAATCTCGGATACGGGTTCGGCGATACTTCCGCAGCCAGTGAGAATGTCCTGTTCTATGACGGAAGAGTCCATAAACTTGACCGCATCGAATTCCTGATCCCGCAGGAGAACGGGAAGGATGCTTTCATGAACCCGTGGAAGATCACTTCTTCCGACGGACGGTTTGAAGCATTGTTCCGGCCGGTCCTGAACCGGCAGTCGGACACCAATGTCCTTCTGATCGAATCAGACCAGAATCAGGTCTTCGGCAGATTCAGCGGAAAGGCTGAACTGGACGACGGAGAGATCCTGACATTCCGCGACTTCTTCGGATTTGCGGAAAAAGTACGGAACAGATGGTGAAAATAAGGAGAGATTTCACTGAGAAATCTTCCTTTTTGTTTAGTATAATGTTGGTAACGAATCAAAGGAGATAATCAGACTATGAACAAACCAGTATTAGTCATCCTGGCTGCGGGAATGGGCAGCCGTTACGGAGGAATGAAGCAGATCGACGGCGTAGGCAGTCATAATGAACCGATCATCGAGTTCTCTATCTATGATGCAAAGGAAGCCGGATTTGATAAAGTCGTACTCATTATCCGCCGTGAACATGAACAGATGTTCCGTGAAGCGCTGACGAACAAGATCGAACCGTCCATGGAAGTCGCTTTTGCCTACCAGGATCTTCTCGATATTCCGGAAGGTTATGAAGTACCGGAAGGAAGAGTGAAGCCGTGGGGAACCACACACGCGCTGCTTGCCTGCAGGGATGTTGTGAAGGAACCGTTTGCGATCATCAACGCGGATGATTTCTACGGCAAGGATGCATATAAGGTCATCTACAACTATCTGGCAGGACTGGAAGATGAAAATGCATTTGCGATGGTCGGCTATGAGTGCAAAAATACACTGACAGACAACGGTACGGTCACCCGTGCAGTATGCCAGAAAGATGAGAACGGCAATCTGTGTGATATCGTCGAAGTATCAAACATCGCCAGAAAAGACGGCGGCGCTGCCTATGAAAAGGACGGGGAATGGATCCCGCTGCCGGAGGATACGCTCGTTTCCATGAATTTCTGGGGCTTCACACCGAAGATCTTCGAATATGCCGCACCGATGATGGGGGAATTCTTTGAGAAAGACGTACCGGCAAATCCGCTGAAGAGCGAATGCCTCCTGCCGAATTCCGTGGATGAAATGATCAAGAGCGGAAAATGCACCGTCAAGGTACTCTCCAGCAGGGACAGCTGGTTCGGCGTTACATACAAGGAAGACAAACCGAAAGTCGTTGCCAACATCCAGAAGATGAAGGATGACGGCGTATATCCGGATGTCCTCTGGTAATCTGCGCAGGAAAGAAACAGGAACAGACAGTCAGCCGTATATGCGGATGACTGTTTTTTCTTATATAATAGACACATGAAGAAGGGAAAAATAGGAAAACCGGCTGCATGTGCCGCAGCGGCATTGTTATTTCTTTGCGCTTGTGAGGAAGTGAGCTACAAGGTAGACTACTGCGGGGAGAAGGGTGCTTATTACGGGGCAAAGGATGCCTACCGGACAGGTGAAACCGTAACGCTTTATTATGACCTGATCGGAACGGATACGGATTATTCGTTTTATCTGGACGACAAGCAGCTTAAGACGGATTATGAACCGGAAAAGGGCTATATACTGAAATTTGTCATGCCCGGGCATGATGTGAAACTCGAATGCCGGACAGAGAATACCATGTATCATCCGGAAAAAGACGGAGAGGATGAGTAAAATGAACGGCCGCATGCATGGCGGCTGTTTGTCTTCCGGCAGAATCCATATAAAATTAGAAATACTGTTATAGCCTCAAAGTTGATTATGTTATAATCATTAGGCGAAAGGTGGCGATGTTATTTGTCAGGAATCAGTTTAAATTTAACTTTGGAAAATATCAAAACAATAACAGTCA
>CADBPK010000166.1 GCA_902796465.1 uncultured Erysipelotrichaceae bacterium
TCTGCCTGCAGTATTCTGCTGTTGGTTCTATCAGTTTCATATAAGTCATCACTCCTACGGATCCCGATTTAGCGACATCCCGACAAACTGCGATTTTCCTGTCTCTTTCTTATCAATGTTATTTCCCGTCAAAACTAGATCTCCTTGTTGATCTCATAGAGCTTGTAGGATGCTCCGCCGGCACCGCCAAAACGTATTTCTGCTGTATACAGCTCTTCCTGCATATCAAAACACACTTTCCAGTGAGATGAATTGCCGGCGCTGCTTTCTCCTTGTTTGAATATAAATTTGTCTGACATATATCAGCCTCCCGGATATGATGTTTTCAAAGATAACAGATCATTCACAAATGCCGATATTATAGCCGCAATTGATCTATTTCCTTTTCTTTTCGATCGTATAAGACTGCATTCCTTTCTTACAGCCGTTCTTCTCATAGAAACCTTCTGTTTCCGGATGTGAACCAAAATACAGCATAGTCGGTGTATTGTCTTTTGCCAGCCGGAGAAGGGTGCTTCCTACTCCTTTATTCTGATATTCGGGAAGGACAAGCAGTTCCGTAATGGTTCCGAAATAATAACCATCCGAAAGGATACGCAGGCATCCTATGAGTTTTGTGCCGTCATAAGCTGTTATGTTCAGTGTTCTTGACAGGGCTTCCTGTGTGCGGTCCGCATCATAGCTGCCCGGCCAGACCTGATTCACTAGCGAAAGGAAAACTGATGCAGTTAATTGTTTATCATCTACTCTGTAGTCCATATTCCGCCTCGCTTGTTTATGGATGGATATACATCCTCGTCATTTCCGGCTCTCCGTCTCCCTGGACCATGCACAGAAACTGCCAGCCGTATCTTTCATAAAAGCCTGTCTGGTCCGTTACCAGATAGACCGGCGCAATACCTTTGGACTTCAGATCATTTACCGCCATATTGAGCAGATGTCCGGCGATTCCTTTGCACCGGTATTCCTCTTCCGTATACACAGCGCATATATTGGGGTACAGATCCTTTCTGTCGTGAAAGTCGTTTTCGATCACGCCTAATCCGCCGATGATCTTATTTCCATCCAGGCACAGATACCATCCGTATTCTGTTTCGTTCTCCAGATAACTTTCCATACACGCCAGATAGGCTTCTTCCGGTACGCCCCATTTGCTGTGGAACCATTCCGCAGCTGTTTCTTCCAGTGAAGGATCATCTCTTAATGTGATAAAAACAAATTCTTCCATTTCGACCTCTGAAATTAACTGCTTTGCCCGGAAATACTTCGCTGCTTCTTTACCGGCCTAAAGTACCCCGGTCACTTCCACATCCAGACGATCAGATGATCAGACTGCGTCATGCCCAGCTTTTTCTGAAGATTTAACGAGGCAATATTGTCCTTTTCCACCTGGCCGAACGGGATAAAGCCTTTTTCCATCGTCTTCGCCATGAGATGTTTTTGAAGCTCAGCCCCAAAACCTCTGTGTCTGTATGCTGGGAAAACATACAGGATCCCCATGCTTCCTTCAAGATGCTCCCCGATGAAGCCAATCAGCTGATCCTGATCATAGCCCAAGAGAATGCCTTTTCTTCTGACAATACTTTCAAGCTCTTCCGGACTGACCAGGTCATAGTTTTCAATCAGCATCCCCAGATCATGTTCATCCGCCTCCCTGACGGTCAGCCCACCGCTGAGTGAAGGTTTATTTCCGTAATAAGCAACCTGATAACACTCCAGTTTTTCGGAAAAACCGTACCTTTCAAACGCGGTCATACCGATGGAATGATCTGAAACCATCAGTAATGCACAATCCTGACCGAGATAGTGATCGAGAAGGGGAATTGCGGTCCCGGCGTCTTCACATGCCAGAAAATATGCTCCGCTGATACGGTCGCGGATCAAAAGCGCATTATCCTGCTCTGCGATCATTTCCCCGCTCCCGCGTTTCAATACACGGTCAAGTCCCAGATAATCGATTCCGCTGATATCCATAATCACACCTGCAGATTCTGCGCCTTATACCTTTCCTGCTTTCTTCAGCGTATCGTATAATTCCGAAAGCCATTCATTATAGTGATCGTAAGGAGCCCGGGACCACCAGTCCAGAAGTTTGTTCAGGGACTCAATGTCCTGTTCAATACTGGTGCGTGTGTACTGATCCGGATCCCGGTTGACCTCTACGATATGATGATCATCTTTTTTGAAATCGATCCGGTAAATGCAGAACCCTGTCCAGCTGCGGTGTGCCCAGAGCGTATCTCCCTCCATATACCAGAACCATTTATCTTCCATCGCCTGCGGGATATTGCCGAGACGGAGCGCGGCCATTTCCTCATCGCTGAAAGACCTGTTGAGCACGAAAGTATCATGCCGTTCCGGCATCGGTTCTCTCTGCCAGTCATCGCGGCAGGCAATTCTGATTTTGTTTTTATTTTCTTCTGTCATATATTTCTCCGGTTGATTTACAGTTTGCCATATACTTCATCGAACAGGACCGCAATGGAACCTTCACTGCAGAACTCTCTGACCGAACAGCCGAGATTCGGCGCCTTGTAGGAAGCGTTGCCGCCGGCATCCTTCAGCGCCTGCAGTACATTCCTGAGATCCTCGTGCAGTTCATCCGTGAAACGCCTGTCCTTCATTTCGATATGCTCCGCATAATTATAGGAGGGGAGGATCTGCTTTGCCTGGAGGGTAAACCGGTTCATTCCGGAGTTCCCGTATGAATCCAGGGCATTGACATCAGCGCCAAGAGCGATCATCTTCCGGAGTATGCGGAGCGCTTCATCCGCTCTCTCTTTTGTTGACCGGACACGGAATCCCATGTATGGATCATCGGTATTCCACCGGCACAGCATGACTGCGCAGTTGATAGCATCATGGAGCACCGGTGTGCGCCATTGGTTACAGCAGGATTCGTCTTCGATAAAGCTGACATCCGCTCCCATATCGATCAGGTAATCCGCGATCGCGGTGTTTCCTGTTTTCAGGGCAACCTGCAGCGGCGACTGGCCGTCATCTTTTTTCGGCGGCTGTTTTGCCGTACAGTTTACCAGTTCCGGTTTCTTTTCTATTAATTGCCTTACGGTATCCAGATCATTGTTCCGGATCGCTTTAAACAGTTTTTTCATCTTCAGATCCTTTTTAACCCGGTCTGTTCAAACGTTATCTCCGCTGTCATGGACCGGATATCTCTTTTTTATTCTTTCATTAACCATTGATCCATGCCTGCGCCGCAGTCATCATGCGGGCGTGCTTCGAATCCGAAACGCTCATAAAATACTTCTTTTCCTTTGGCGGAATTCAGCGTGATCTTGACTTTCCAGCCGGGCTTCATATCATCTTTCAGCTTCTGCAGACATGATTCCACAAGCCTGCTGCCGATGCCCTGATGCCGGTATTCCGCGTCAACGATCACATCTGACAGGAAGGCGATATAACTGCCGTCCCATAAAAGTCTGGCAACGTCGACCGCTTTGTCATCATCCCTGACGCAGCGGATCACATATGCTTTCTCTACGCAGGCCTTTGCCTGTTCGTACGGAAACTCCATCCAGCCGACTTTCCTGCGCAGTTCCATATATTCTTCCGGGGTAATGGTATCTGTATATCTGATCATTGTATTTTCCTGATTCTCCGTCTGAACAGACTCTTTGGATTTATTATACAGCCTGACAGGGCAGGATAGTACTTGTACGGTACTGTATGCAGATAAAAGAAAAGATCCTGTTTCGCTGAAGCAGGATCCGTATTATTTTCTGGCTATGCCTATATGCGCCATTGCGATGGCATCTTCTTCCGTTTCGGCTCCGGCGAGGAAACCTGAAGGATGGCAGAAGGATGCAGTCTTTACACCGGATACTTTCTGCAGTTCTTCATTCCGCAGGCCGTACCATTCGGACGGCAGGGGATGACGGAAGGAGTTTCTGTCTTCGGAATTGCGCAGGACGGAGTGCACGTTCCAGCCGCCTCTTCTTGCCGGGGAGACGACATACCAGATATCGTTGGCTTTGGGATTGTTGCTCTGGGAATATAGAATGCCTTCCCAGGGAGCGAATTCATCCATGATCATTAAATGATTGGAAGAAAAGTCGATGCACTGCTGTACGTAGTCCCTTCCTTCCAGGCGGGAGATGATGCTGTCTATGCGGTTGATCAGGATGGTCTTAGCTGTTTCCACCGCGTCCAGGAAAGCCTCGTAATGATCCATATCGGAATTCCACGGCGGGTTGAAGTCCTTGATGATCTGGAATACCGCATAGTTTACTCTGGCAGTGCGGAGGATCTCGTTCTTCTGGTCTTTCTGCAGATACGGATACCGTTCCAGTTCTTCCCTCAATGGGTTGTAGCCGTTGTCATTCGCATCGATTCCCTGGATCAGTGTAACATCCAGCTTGTTAAAGACTTTTTCGACATACTGTTCGGGACAGTCAAAGTATTCCAGGATCTCTTTATAATATTTCCGCCATACCAGGCCGCAGGCAGCGTAGGGGATATCGGTGCCGGGATGGCATCCGTTTGTTTCCTTGTTTTCCGGTGTATGGTGGTCCAGTTCACCGCCGCCGATATCAAAGATGATCCAGTCGGAAGGATTTTCCGGCAGTTCCTGGTCATTGCCTCTGACAACATTGATCTCGTCTGCCGTAAATGACAGCAGGGCAGTCGCGAATACATCATCCGCATGAAAATTTCCGTCATGGGTAAATAAGTTCAGTTTCTGTTTCATGGTATATACACTTTCTACTGTCAATTATAGCAGCATTTGCATAGTTCATGATGTAACTGCTGAGGATCATATCTTATAGAAGTCCGCACAGTCAGGGAAGGACAGTATACAAGTGGGTCCTGTGGTTAATGACTGCGTAATCAATAAGTTATTCTTTCACTGAAAATATAATGTTAACAGTTGATTCATGCTAAGGTGAATAAACACTCAGATAACAAAAAAATACGAAAATATGTAAATATGCATAAAAATGTATTACGAAAATCTGCATTAATGCATATTTTCGTAATATAGTAGCTGTGAGGATATGAAAAATGCTGAAAAGAAAGATAATGAATGAGCTTTGGAAATGGAAAAGCAATACAAATAAGAAAGTGCTGGTAGTAACAGGACCGAGACAATGCGGGAAAACGACCGCCATCCGTCATTTTGGTAAAGAAAACTACCAAAATATACTTGAGATCAATTTTAA